>DMVN01000127.1 GCA_003476685.1 Acidobacteriota bacterium
GGCCGGGATAGCCCTGTCCATCTATGATGAGAGCTGGTCCGGGGTGGAGCTTTCCTACCACGGCCAGAAAATCCACTTCCGGGCCGAGCTGGCGGCTGACCTCCGGTTACTCAGCCGCTTGTACCTGCGGGCCGGGGTGAACTGGGACTACATCCCCACCGGCGTGAGCTCAATGCTCCTCGGAGGGAGACGGGTTAATCTGGCCGGTCTAAGCCTTCAGGCTGGGGTAGGAACAAGAATATGATTCAGACCAGAAATTCTGGTCATTTTTATTAATTTAGTATACCAGGGAGGAGAAGCTTATGGATAGGAAAGCTGCAGCGGAAATAAAAAACCACAGCCGCCGGGATTTTCTCAGGCTCAGCCTGAGCGGAGCTGCCGGCCTGTGGCTCGGGAGCCGGGCCGGGAAGCTGGAAGCCAGACCCGAAGCCAGCTCAGATTATGGTCCGCTCTTTTCCACCAAACCGCTGGAAGTGGTGCGGGTGGGGTTCGTCGGCGTGGGCGGCATGGGCTCGGTTCATGTGCAGAATTTCCTGAACATCGACGGGGTTGAGATAAAAGCTATCTGTGACATTGTCGAAGAAAAGGTAGTCCGGGCCCAGAACTGGGTGGAAGCAGCCGGCTTCCCCCGGCCGCGAGGCTATTCCCGCGGACCCTGGGATTTCAAGCGGCTTTGCCAGGAAGAGGACCTGGACCTGGTCTTCACCGCCACCCCCTGGGAGTGGCATGTTCCGGTCTGTGTTGAAGCCATGAAGAACGGAAAACATGCGGCTACCGAGGTCCCGGCCGCCGTTTCTTTGGAAGAATGCTGGCAGCTGGTGGAGACGGCCGAAAGGTACAAAAAGCACTGCCTGATGATGGAAAACTGCTGTTACGACCGGGTGGAGCTGATGAGCCTCAACATGGTCCGGCGCGGTTTGCTCGGAGAAATCCTTCACGCCGAGGCCGGCTATCTCCACGATCTGCGGGATGTCAAATTCAGCAGCCAGGGTGAAGGGCTCTGGCGGCGACAGCATTCCTGGACCAGGAACGGTAACCTGTACCCGACGCATGGCCTTGGCCCGGTGGCTCAATGCATGAATATTAACCGGGGTGATGCCTTCGATTATCTGGTTTCGATGAGTTCTCCCTCACGGGGACTGCAGCTTTATGCCCGGGAAAAATTCGGGCCCGATTCTCCCCAGGCCAGGGAACGATTTGCCCTGGGCGATGTCAACACTTCTCTCATCAAGACCAGGCTGGGCAAGACGATTATCCTGATACACGATACTAACCTGCCACGACCCTATACCCGGATTCACCTGATACAGGGCACCAGGGGAATTCTGCAGAAATGGCCTGATAGAATCTATGTGGAAGGCCGCAGTCCGGCTCATCGCTGGGAAGACATCGAAGCCTATGCTGCCGAGTTCGAGCATCCGCTCTGGAAGAAACTGAGCCAGAAAGGGGAGGGGCGCGGTCACGGAGGTATGGATTTCATCGAAGATTACCGCCTGGTGCAGTGCCTGAGAATGGGCCAGCCCACCGATATGAATGTTTACGACGCCGCCGCCTGGAGCGCCGTTTCAGCCCTTAGCGAAAAATCGGTGGCCAGGAATTCCGAGCCGGTGAAATTCCCTGATTTTACCCGCGGCGCCTGGAAGACCACTCCACCCCTGGGCATCGTAGAGGGCTGAGCTGGAAACTGTCTTTTTCGCATCCTTTCGGGTTCTAAAGTCGAGAAGAGACAGGGGCAAGGCCCATTACACAATCAGCCAGCACTAACTAAGGCTGACCCCATCTCCAACCGCTGTCACCAAAACTGTTGACTGTCGGCCGGGATTTAATATAATGAAACTATGAAAACTAAAATCGTCTCATCAGTATTATCATCACCGGCCGACCTAAAGCTTCGAATTCTGGAACGGTCGCGAGAACTTTTCTTCAAACACGGCTACAGCCGCCTGAGCATGGATGAGCTGGCTGAAGACCTGGGTATCAGTAAAGCTACTGTCTACCGCTATTTTCCGGATAAAGAAGCCCTGCTGCGGGCAGTGATGGTAGAAACCAGGGAATGGGTGTTGAGCCAGTTGCAGTCTATCGTCAGGGATGACCGGATGCCGGTCAAGGCCAGGCTGACCGCCTACCTGGAATTCATCAGCCGGTTTATGTCCGGTCTCAGCCGGGATTTCATCAGGGACCTGAGGCAGAAGCTACCCGACCTCTGGAAAGAAATGGATAGCTTCCGCCGGCAACAGGTTTTTCCACTGGTGTCGGAAGTCATCCTGGAGGGCGTAAAGAGTGGAGAAATCAAATCGGACCTGGACGGCCGGTTGTTCCTGGAGATGTTCTGGTACCTGGTCCAGGAATTCATGAACCCCGACTGGATAATCGGCCATGATTATTCTCCCTCAGAGTTGCTGCAGAGCATCATTGATATCGTTTTTTACGGAATATTTGTGGAAGAGAAATCCGGAAAGATGGTCGGCCGCAAGTCCAGCGGGAACAGGAGGAAGAAATGAAAGCCAGCAAATCTGGTGAGAAAATAGCGCCGGTTGCCTTAATTTATGTTTTTGGTGTGGCCTTATTTGGCTTTATTCTCATCCTGACCCCGGGTTGCCGCAAGGCCGCAGAAAATAATATGATCCGGGTTACGGGCACTATTGAAAGCCGCACGGCCAGGATAAGTCCCAGGGTGAGCGGCCGGGTGCTCCAGGTGCTGGTGGAAGAGGGGCAGGCCGCAAAACCTGGCCAGCTTCTGGTAGAGCTCGACCATGAATACCTTGACCTGCAGCTCAGGCAGGCTGAAGCGGCCGTGGCTGCGGCCCGGGCCCAGCTTGAGCTCTTAAGGAGGGGTGCCCGCAGCGAAGATATCAGCCAGGCCGAGCAGCAGCTCAAGCAGGCTGAAATAAACCTGGAGCAGGCCCGTAATGATGCCGGCCGTTTTCGCCGCCTTTATGAACAGGGGAGTATCACTCAAAAGCAGAAAGAAGAGGCTGAAACCAGATTAGCCCTGGCCGAAGCCCAGTATAATCAGGCCCGGGAAGCTCTGAAGAAATTAAAAAGTTTAGCGCGGCCGGAAGAAATTGAAGCAGCTGAAGCCAGGTTGCGCCAGGCGGAAGCAGCGGCTAACCTTTTTAAAAAGAACATAGAGGATTCCAGGGTCGTCTGCCCGGTAGAGGGCGTGGTTACTGAGAAAGCGGTGGAGCCGGGCGAGCTGGTCAATCCCGGCACTACCCTGGTGACCATCTCCACTCTGGACCCGGTCTATCTCTGGGTTTATGTCACAGCCGGAGAGCTAGGGCGGGTCAGGCTTGGCGGACGGGCTGAAGTTACCATCGACAGCTTTCCGGGAAAAATCTTTGAGGGCCGGGTCGTTTACCTCTCGCCCGAAGCTGAATTCACTCCGAAAAATATCCAGACCCGGGAAGACCGGGTGAAACTGGTTTTCGCCGTAAAAATCGAACTGCCCAACCCTGAGGGTCAGCTCAAGCCCGGTTTGCCGGCCGAGGCGATAATCAAAGCTGAATGA
>DMVN01000057.1 GCA_003476685.1 Acidobacteriota bacterium
ATCAGGGCTTCAGGGTCGGGCCTGGGCACTGAACCGCGGGCGATGTCCATCATTACCGCCTGCCGGGCTAACCTTTCCACCAGCATAGGAGAAACATTCCCCCCGCCGTTGCCCCGAACGTCAATGATCAGCGCCTTCTTATCAGTCTGGGGGTAGAAATGTTTGACGAATTCATTGAGACCGGTCACTCCCATGTCAGGCACGTGGATGTAGGCCACTTTTCCGCCAGTGGCTTTAGCCACGTACTCAGTATTCTTCTTGACCCAGTTGTAATAATAGAGGCTATTTTCTGTTTCAATCGGCACCATCACCACTTCCCGGGCGCCCTTCTCGTCGGGCCGGGAATTGACCTTCAGGGTGACCTGCTTACCGGCCGTATTGACCAGCAGTTCATAGATATCCTTTACTTCCCTGACCGATTGGCCGTTAACGGCGATTAGATATTCACCTTCTTTAACGTTGACTCCGACTTCGGTCAGTGGCGAACGCAGGCTTCTATCCCAGTTCTGCCCGGCCAGAATCTTTTTGACCAGGTAATATCCCGATGAATCGCGTTCCAGCCTGGCTCCCAGCCGGCCAACTTTCACTCGTTCCACCTTGGGCAGGTCCCCGCCGCCGACATAGGTATGACCGCAGTTGAGCTCGCCGATCATCTCGCCGATGACATAGGTCAGGTCAGCCCGGTGGTTGACGGCCCTGGCCAGCGGTTCATACTGAGCCCTGACCTTCTCCCAGTCAACTCCGTGCATGTTGGGGGCGTAGAAGAAATCCTTCATCTGCCGCCAGCACTCGTTGAAAATCTGGGCCCACTCAGCCTTGCGGTCGAGCCACATTTCCAGACCGGACAGGTTGAGTTTTTCTTCAATCTTTACCGGGCCAGCCGGCAGGTCAACGATGGCATAATCCCGGCCCTGCTGCACCAGCATCTTCTTGTGGTCGGCGGAGATCACATAGTTATTGACCTGGCCCAGGTCCTTCTCTTCCAGCTTGCCCAGGTCGTAATATTTTAGCGAAGTCTGCCGGTCCCCGAACGACCGCTTCAGGTAATAGAGTTTATCGCCGACCGAGGTCAGGCCGTAATAGTTCGAAACCTCTATCGGTAAGGCTGTAATCCGGTCCTTCAAACCCTCCCGCTCAACTTGGAGTGTCAATTTTTCAGACGACGGCTTGGTCGCTGGCTTTCCTTCCTTGGCTTTGGTTAACTTGGCCGGTTCGGGCGCGACCACTTTTACCTCATCGCTCTTGGGCTCAAAGGGAGATTTCACCTGGCGGTTGAGAGTAGCCAGGTAAATTCTTGACATGTTCAGGTAAGCATGGTTCCACTCGGTCCGGCTGTACACCGGGTTGAAATCGCGGTCAGAAACAAAAAATAAATACTGGCCGTCGGAGCTGAAGCAGGGCGAATAGGAAGAATACCAGCTATCGGTAACTTCGATGGTCTCCTGGCTGGTCAGACTGTAAAGGAAAATCTTCTGCATCCCGTTTTCAGCCTGGTCGGAAAAGGCTATCCAGGAAGAGTCGGGTGACCAGGTATAATCATTTATTTCCCAGTACTTGCTCCTGGCCACTTCTGTAACCTTTTTACTGTCGATATCGATAAAACGCAGGCGGAACAGGCGGTCCGACCAGAGGAGCTTCTTGCTGTCGGGCGACCAGAGCGGAGCATATTTGTAGCAATCGGAGTCAGCCGTCAGTTGCACGGCCGGCCCGGAACCGTCCTGGGGCACGATATAAATTTCCTCCCGGCCCGTCTTATCGGAAATATAGGCTATCCAGCGGCCGTCCGGCGACCAGGCTACATCTCGTTCGTGGACCCCGGAGGTCCCGGTCAGGTTGCGGGTATTGCCGTTCTTGGCCGGGACGGTAAAGATTTCCCCGCGGGCCCCGAAAACCGCCCGGGCCCCGTCCGGAGCGATATCCCAGCTGCCGATATTATCGGCCACCTTGACCAGCTCAGTCCTGGCCACCACCTGGTCATCGGCAATATAGACTGGAATCCGGTTGACTTTTTCCGTGGCCAGGTCCAGCCGGTAGAGATAGCCCCCGTTCTCGAAAACTATGGAATCAGGCCCCAGCGAGGGGAACTTGATATCATAATCTTTGAAATCAGTTACCTTCCTGGTTTCCCGGGTTTCGGTATTGAAGACATAGAGATTAAAGCGCTTGTTCTGGTCGCGGTCTGAAAGAAAATATATCTTGTTCCCGCTCCACATGGGGATGATGTCCGAGGCTTCGTTGGCGGTGATGTTTTCGGTCTTTTTGGTCTTAAAATCATAAACCCAGATGTCATCCACCATGCCCCCGCGGTATCTCTTCCAGGTGCGGAATTCGCGGAAAATGCGGTTAAAAGCCAGCTTCTCCCCGTCAGGGGAAAAAGAACAGAAACCGCCGCGAGGCAGCGGCAGTTCTTGCGGCATCCCGCCTTCCCTGGGCACCAGGTAGAGCTGGCCGTTAAAATCATTCCACTCAGCCATCCTGGACCGGAAAATTATTTTCTGACCATCCGGTGTCCAGCCCATGACGATGTTGTTGGGGCCCATCCGGTCGGAGATGTCATCCCGGATGAGAACCGGAGTATAAGTCAGACGGACCGGAACACCGCCTTCGGCCGGCATCAGAAAAACCTCGCGGTTGCCGTCGTACTCGCCCGTAAAGGCAAGGTAGCGGCCGTCCGGGGAAAACCTGGCAAAGGCTTCATAGCCAGGATGAGAAGTCAGCTTCCGGGCCACCCCTCCCGAAGCCGGAACTGAATACAGGTCCCCGGCATAAGAAAAGACCACCAGGTCTTTATAGATGGCCGGAAACCGCAGCACCCTGGCCTCGTCCGCTGCTGGCAACAGCGCCGGTCCGGCCAGAAACAACAGAATCAGGGACAAAACTAAAAATCCGAAAGAATGGTTGATTGGCAAACGCCTGGAAATCATGATGTGCTCCTTAAAAATCGGATAACAGACTATCATTGTATAGTTGCCCGTATCACTTTTTCAAGGAAAATCTTGGGGCCAGCGGTTTAGTTTGACTATTTTTGCTATTTAATTTATTTTTGACTTCAACGGCTATGAGCTTTTCAACCTTTTCGCCGGTTCTCCAGGCTCTGCTGGCCACCACCTTCACCTACCTGATGACAGCCGCCGGAGCAGCCTCAGTTCTTTTCCTGAAGAAGGTCAATCGCCGCCTGCTTGACCTGATGCTGGGTTTTGCCGGAGGGGTGATGATAGCCGCCAGTTTCTGGTCGCTACTGGCTCCAGCCCTCGAAATGTCAAAAAACCGCGGCCTGCCGGTCTGGTTTCCGCCGGCTGCCGGTTTTCTGGCCGGCGCTGGATTTCTTTTTCTCCTGGACCGGACTCTTCCCCACCTTCACCTATTTTTACCGGAAGAGCTGGCCGAAGGACTTAAGACCCACTGGCGAAAGACGACCCTCCTGGTTCTGGCTATCACCCTGCACAACATTCCCGAGGGGCTGGCGGTTGGAGTGGCCTTCGGAGCGGCCTCGCTCGATATTCCCAAGGCCACCCTGGGCGGCGCGCTGGCCCTGACTCTGGGAATTGGTCTGCAAAACCTGCCGGAAGGACTGGCTGTCTCCGGCCCCCTGAGAGCCGCTGGTTTGAGTCGGGGAAAAAGTTTTTTTCTGGGACAGCTGTCCGGGCTGGTAGAACCCGTGGCTGGAGTCCTCGGGGCCCTGGCCGTTTCCCGGATGATTTCCCTTTTACCCTATGCCCTGGCCTTTGCCGCCGGAGCCATGATCTTCGTGGTGGCGGAAGAAGTCATTCCCGAATCACAGCAGAGTGGAAAATCGGACCTGGCCACCATCGGTTTAATCGCAGGCTTTGTGCTGATGATGATTCTGGACGTGGCCCTGAGCTGAAGGCAGACCTCAGGTCTCTCCAGATTTCCGTAACTTCCAAACTGATATCAAAGATTCTCAAAGGCTTCAGCCAGAGTTCCAGCTCAAGAAACAAAAGAGCTAACAGCCCAGACCAGAGCTCAACAAATAAAATCGTTACCAGGGAAAAAGCGCGTCTTAAACCGGGTCTTTCCCGGGCTGTCCTATTCCTGCCTCATTTTTTAACTTTCTTCCTGAGTTCATCGACGAAATCCGGGTCCACCCGGAAGCCCGTTTGCAGGGCCTTCAGGCAGAATTCCCAGCTCTGCTCATACTGTCCCCGACGATAATAGATGACGGCCAGGTTGTTGTAGATTGAACCGTTGCCAGGATGCTGCGGGCTCAGAACCAGGGCTTTCAGGAAAAGTTCCAGGGCCCGGTCCTCATGGCCGAGAGAATATTCCACGGCCGCCAGGTTGAGAACCGCATCCCTCTCCAGCGGGCTGAGCTCCAGGGCCCTAGACAGTGCGTCCCTGGCCTCTTCCAGCCGGTTCTGCTGGGCCAGGGCTATACCCAGGTTGTTATAGGCCAGGGCCAGACCGGGTTGAGCTTTTATGGCCAGCCTGGCTTCGGCTTCGGCCGCGGGCCAGTCCTTCCTGGCCAGAAAGGCATAGCTCAGGTTAACATGAAGGACCGGGCTGCGGTAACCAAGTTCTTTGGCCTGTAGAAAATTCTTGATGGCCTCATCCCAGTTCTTTTCTTTAAGATAGCTGAGCCCCAGCCCGGCATAAGCCTCGGCATACCTGTGGTCGGCTTCAATGGCCTTGAGAAAGTATTCCCGGGCTTCATTTGGCCGGTTCTGGTCGGCTGCCACCAGCCCCAGGTTGTACAGGGCCTTTTCATTCCTGGGGTTTTTCTCCAGGGCTTTTTTATAGGCGCTGACAGCTTCTTCCAGCCTTCCGGCCTGTCGCAGAATGTTGCCTTTCATATTATGGGCGGCGGTCATGGCCGGGTCTATGACCAGCGCCTTTTCCACGCAGTCTTCTGCCCGGGCCAGGTCGTTTTTCCTCAGGTAGACTTCGGCCAGGTTGGCATAGGCCAGGGCGAATTCCCGGTGTAGCTCAATAGCTTTGAGAAACTCAATTTCCGCTTCTTCCAGTCGGCTTTGACGGAGATAGATTTCGCCCAAATTATTATGGGCTTCGATAAAATCAGGCCTGACCTCAAGCACTTTCAGGTATATCTCTTCGGCCTCGGCCAGGCGATTCTGTCGCCCGTAAGCAATGCCCAGGTTATAAAGAACCCGCACCTGCCCGGGACGGTCTCGTAAGATACTCTGATAAATGTCGACCGCCGCCTCTACCTGT
>DMVN01000111.1:0-4054 GCA_003476685.1 Acidobacteriota bacterium
CCTTAGGAATACCTCCAATACCAAGTGCCATATCTAAAGAGAGTGCTCCTGTTGGTATAACCTCAGCAACCGCGGCTTCTTTCTGGCCGAGTTTCATCACCGCGCCCTTACCAAACTGCTTTTCAATCTGCGACAGGGCTGCATCCAGGGCTTTGCCCCTGGAAGCCTGTTTTTGTTCGGTTTCATCAGGTTTCATAATTGCCTCCGATACCTTAACTATCTGCTGGATTTAGCGTCAAGTTTTTTCCGGACTCCTGGCTTAAATCATGCCGGTGATTTGGCCGTGGTCATCGACGTCAATCTTCTCGGCCTGCGGTGACTTGGGCAGGCCCGGCATGGTCATTATATCACCGCAGAGCACGACCACAAAGCCGGCCCCGGCGCTGAGCGAAGCGTTGGTCACGGTCAGGGTCCAGCCCTTCGGCCGTCCGAGTTTCTTGGAATCATCCGACAACGAAGCCTGGGTCTTGGCCACGCAGACCGGGGTCTGCCCGAAGCCTATTTTTTCGAACAGCTCCATCTTTTTCCGGGCGGCCGGTTCTATCCGGATTCCGTCGGCTCCGTAAATCTTTCGGGCGATAGTTTCCACCTTCTGGGCAATGGGTATGTCCAGCGGATAGAGAAAATTAAAATTATTTTTATCCTGGTCGATAGCCTGCATCACCGCCTCGGCCAGCTCCACTCCTCCCTCGCCCCCTTTGTTGTAAACATCACTCAGGGCATAGCGGGCCCCTTCCTCTTTCACCAGCTTTATCCAGGTGTCAATTTCAGTCGGATAATCAGCCGGGAACAAGTTGAGCGCCACGACAAATGGCGTGCCGAATATTTTCATGTTCTCTATATGTTTTCTCAGGTTATCAAAGCCCGCTTCCACCGCCTGCGGATTTTCCTTACCCAGCTCGTCCAGTTTCATCCCGCCGTGATATTTTAGGGCCCGCAGGGTGGACACCAGGACGGTGGCGGCCGGCGGCGGCACCTGCCCGGTGCGGACAACGATGTCAAAGAACTTCTCCGCCCCCAGGTCTGAGGCAAAACCGGTCTCGGTCACCACGTAATCGGCCAGGCTGAGGGCCAGGCCGGTGGCCACCACCGAATTGGTCCCGTGGGCAATGTTGGCAAAGGGACCACCGTGGATGATAGCCGGGGTGCCTTCCAGGGTCTGGACCAGGTTGGGTTTGATGGCATCCTTCAGCAGGGCGGTCATGGCCCCATCAGCCTTGATGTCCCGGGCAAAAACCGGTTTGCCGTCCACGGAGAAGCCGATGAGCACATTACCGACTCGCCTTTTCAGGTCCTGGAGGTCGCTCGACAGGCAGAGGATGGCCATTATCTCCGAGGCGGCGGTTATGTCAAACCCGGTTTCCCGGGCAAAAGTCTGAAAGGTTTCATCCAGCCCGATTATCACCTGACGCAGGGAACGGTCGTTCATGTCCAGCACCCTTTTCCAGGTGACTGTCCGGCCGTCCAGCAAACCGGTCGGGCCGTCAAAATGCACCCGGTTATCAACCATGGCTGCCAGCAGGTTGTGAGCCGAAGTAACGGCATGAATATCGCCCGTAAAATGCAGGTTTATTTCTTCCCGTGGCATGACCATAGCTTTGCCGCCGCCGGTGGCTCCGCCTTTAATCCCGAAGACCGGTCCCAAAGACGGCTCACGCAGGGTGACACAGACCTTCTTCCCCAGCCGGTTCAGGGCGTCGGCCAGACCAATAGCGGTGGTGGTCTTGCCCTCACCGGCCGGCGTGGGGGTCATGGCCGTGACCATAATCAGCTTGCCCTTTTTCTCAGAAAGAAGTGGTTGGTAATCAACCTTGGCTTTGTAGCGGCCGTAATATTCCAGGTTCTCTTCCGGAATGCTCAAACGGGCAGCAATTTCATTTATCGGTCTCATTGGCACAAACCTCCCTTCCCAGCATTTAACCAGAACTTCGTTTTCTATGCAACCACTTTTTAGCTGCCCTGACGACAGAAATTAACGCTGTAGAAATGAGATTGATACTTTTCTATCAAACCTTCATCGGCAAAGCTGTAATAGCAGTTGTTCCCGATAATAATGTGGTCCAGCACCCGAATCTGCATCACGGCGCAGGCAAAGACCAGGTCGCGGGTGATGTCCCGGTCGCAGCTGGAAGGTTCCGGGTCGCCGGAGGGATGGTTGTGGACNNCGCTTCATATTTCAAGGCCTGCTTGATGACTTCCCGGGGATAAACGGCGCTGGAATCAACCGTCCCCTCAAACAGGGTTTTCTCTTCCAGAATCTGGTTCTTGGTATTGAGAAAGAGTACCTTGAAAACCTCAATTTTCAGGTCGCGCAGGCTGTAATAAAGGTAATCAAACACTTCCCGGGACGACTTGCAGACCGGCCTTTTGATTATGCAATCCTTGAGGTAGCGCCGGGCCACTTCATGCACCAGCTTCAGACCGAAGATGTTCCGGGGGCCGATGCCCTTGATTTTCTGCAGCTCCAGGGGGTCGGCCTCCATGACCGCTCTGAACGACCGGAACTCTTTAAGGGCCAGTCGGGCTGCCTCCCGACAGTCCTTGCGCGGCGTTCCCAGGGTCAGCAGCAGTTCTACAATCTCATAATCCAGGAAGCCGGCCAGGCCGCCCTTCAGAAATTTTTCCCTCAGTCTCTGGCGGTGCCCTTCATAAGCCGCCTTTACCATCGGTTCCAGTTCAGACATGGCCACACTCCAGTCATAGGTTGGATTGGCAGGGATCAGTGTGTTTATAGAAAAAGACGTGGCTGGAGTTGAATTTTTCCCACTGGCCAAAGCAGAATTTTTAGGCGGCCGCTACTCCTACTCGGCATACATACTGTCGATCAGGTGGCGGTATCGGTCCTCGACGATTTTGCGGCGAACCTTAAGGGTGGGAGTCATCTCGCCGGCTTCAATCTCGAAATCCCGGTCCAGCAGCGTAATCTTCTTGATTTTTTCGTAAGAAGCCAGGTGGGGAGTCAGGCGGTCAACCTCGTTCATGTAAAATTCGTAGATTTCCGGGCGGCCGATGAGCTCCTGGCGGTTGGCGAAAGTTATGTTATTTTCCCTGGCGTAGATTTCCAGCTTGTCAAAATCGGGCACAACCAGGGCCGAGACAAACTTGCGGTGGTTACCGACGACCACGGCGTTGGCTATGTAGGGACTGGTCTTGAGGGTGTTCTCAATGGGCTGAGGAGCCACATTTTTTCCGCCGGCGGTGACAATGATATCTTTCTTGCGGTCGGTGATGACCAGATAGCCGTCTTTATCCAGGTAGCCGATATCCCCAGTTTTGAACCAGCCGTCTTCAAAAGCTTCCCTGGTCTCGGCTTCTTTCTTGAAGTAACCCTTCATGACATTCGGGCCGCGAGCCCAGATTTCGCCGTCGGGAGCTATCCTAACCTCGACTCCGGGGACAATCTTGCCAACCGAACCAAAACGGAAATCTTCCAGACGGTTGACGGCGATGACCGGGGAGGTCTCGGTCAGGCCGTAGCCTTCAATCACCAGGATACCCATGGCGTAGAAAAACTCGGCAATGTCGCGGGAGAGAGGCGCCCCGCCGGAAACAAAAAACCGGACCCGGCCGCCAGTTTTCTCCACTATCTTGGAGAAGACCAGTTTGTAAGCCAGCCGGTAGCGGAACTTCAGCCAGAAAGAAATTCCTTCCTTGTTAATCTTCTTCTGGGCATGCTTACGTCCGACTTTCAGGGCCCAGAAGAATATTTTCTTCTTGAGACTGGAAGAGCTGAGCACATTATCTATAACCCGGGCGTAGAATTTATCAAACAGCCGCGGGACGCTGACCATGATGGTCGGCCGGGCCTCCACCAGGTTCTGGGCCACGGTATCGACACTTTCGGCATAGGCAATGGTGGCTCCGACATAGATCCAGGCAAAGGTGCACATTCTTTCCAGAACGTGAGACAGGGGCAGGAAGCTCAGGGCCGTATCCTTATTGGTAAATTCAATCACCGAGCGCAGGGCCTGAACGTTGCTGACCAGGTTGTAATGACTGAGCATGGCTCCCTTGGGCACACCCGTTGTCCCCGAGGTGTAGATGATGGTGGCCA
>DMVN01000111.1:4180-4481 GCA_003476685.1 Acidobacteriota bacterium
ACATCTCCGGGCTGGAGCAAACCACAAACCTGGCCTCAGAATCGTTGATGATGTACCTTATCTGCTGCGGGGTGAGTGAAGTATAGATTGGTACCGTAACTGCCCCCAGGCAGATGGCCGCCAGGTCGACCATCACCCATTCCGGCCGGTTTTCGGAAAGGATGATCAATTTATCTTCCCTTTTTAAACCCAGAGCCCGGAGGCCGGCCGAGATGTTTCTGACCCGCTGCGAGAACTCGGCCGTGGAGATGGGGCGGTACTGCCCTTCTCTCTTGACCAGCATCAGGGCCTCTTTCTGATA
>DMVN01000048.1 GCA_003476685.1 Acidobacteriota bacterium
GGCCGCTACCAGCGGCGGGAAAAGAGCCGGGGTGGCAATGCCCAGTCCCCTGACCGGCCGGGCGACCCTGTTCACCAGCACCGTGACCACGGCCGTGGCCACTTTAAAAAGCACAATCAGGGAAAACCAGCGCCAGATTAAATACAGGCTCAGCAGACCCGGGATCACAGCCCCGCCCAGATTGACTGCCAGGACTGTGCTCTGACTGTCAGCCGCAGCCGGGATGCGGAATTTCCAGCCGAAAAATTCAACCACCTGTTCCGGCAGCAGGTTCTCGCTCTGAATTCGCTTTAGCGGAATATTGAGGCCGCTGCCGACCAGGCTCAGAAGCAGCAGGGCAAAGACCAGGTCGGGCGGCAAGCCCAGTCTCTGAAAAGCCAGTGAAATTAACCCTATTTTTAGAAAAAAGAACAGCCCGCCCAGCAGGAAAAAGTAGAAAACCAGAAACAGCAGAATGACTGGCAGAAAAAACATCTGACCCCCCGCCGGCCTTTATTTCGACAGCAATGGAATCTTGATTTTGTTTTTTCGGGCGCAGGCGATGGCCTCTTCATAACCGGCATCGGCATGGCGGGCTACTCCCAGACCGGGGTCGACCGTTAGCACCCGTTCCAGGCGCCTGGCCATAGACTGGCTGCCGTCAGCTACGATTACCATCCCGGCGTGGATGGACAGCCCGATGCCCACTCCGCCCCCGTGATGGACCGAGACCCAGGACGCTCCGCAGACGGCATTGAGCAGGGCATTGAGAATCGGCCAGTCGGCAATGGCATCCGAACCATCCTTCATTTTCTCAGTTTCCCGGTTGGGTGAAGCTACCGAGCCAGTATCCAGGTGGTCCCGGCCAATGACAATGGGCGCGCTGATTTTTCCTTTTTTAACCAGGGTGTTTATGACCTGGCCGAACCTGGCCCTCTCGCCGTAACCCAGCCAGCAAATCCTGGCCGGCAGTCCCTGAAATCTAACCTGCTTCTGGGCCTTCCTGATCCAGCGGGCCAGTGCTTCATCCTCGGGAAAAGTCTTGAGCACTGCTTCGTCGGTTACATAAATATCCTGGGGTTTCCCGGACAGAGCCGCCCAGCGGAAAGGTCCTTTCCCCACGCAGAATAACGGCCTGATGTATTCCTGGACAAAACCGGGTATGTCGAAAGCGTTGGCCACTCCGGCTTTCTGAGCCTGGCCACGAATATTGTTGCCATAATCAAAGGTTCTGGCTCCCCGCTTCTGCAGCTCCAGCATGGCTTCCACGTGGGCGGCCATCGATTCGTAGGCCATAGCAATATATTTTTGCGGGTCCTTTTTCCTGAGTTCCAGGGCGTCCTGGTAGGGCAAGCCGCGTGGCACATAGCCGTTGAGCTCATCATGAGCCGAGGTCTGGTCAGTGAGGACATCGGGGGTCAGGCCCCGGCGGACGAGCTCGGGCAGGACATCGGCTGCATTGCCCAGCAGAGCGATCGACAGCGGCTGACCTTTTTTCCTGGCTTCGTCAGCCAGTTTCAGAGCTTCATCCAGGCTGGTGGTCATGGTGTCGACATATTTTGTCTCCAGCCGGCGCCTAATCCGGTCGGGGTCAACTTCGACCACGATGGCCACTCCTTCGTTCATGGTCACGGCCAGGGGCTGGGCTCCCCCCATGCCACCCAGACCCGCGGTCACCACCAATTTGCCCTTCAGAGTTCCGCCAAAATGTTTCTTGGCCACGGCGGCCAGGGTTTCGTAGGTTCCCTGGAGAATTCCCTGAGTGCCGATATAAATCCAGCTGCCGGCAGTCATCTGGCCGTACATAGTCAGGCCCAGGGCTTCCAGCCGCCTGAACTCATCCCAGGTAGCCCATCTGGGCACCACCATGGCGTTGGAAATCAACACCCGGGGAGCTTCGCTGTGAGTCTTGAAAATGCCGACCGGTTTGCCCGATTGTACCAGCAGGGTCTCGTCGTTTTCCAGCTTCTTCAGGCTGCTGACAATCGCCCGAAAGCAATCCCAGTTGCGGGCAGCTTTCCCGGTTCCGCCGTAAACGATGAGCTCCTGGGGTTTTTCCGCTACCTCCGGGTCCAGGTTATTCATCAACATCCGTAGAGCGCCTTCCTGGGACCAGCCTTTGGTCTGAAGCCTGGTTCCCCGGGGTGCTCGGACCGGTTTATAAGCAGTTTCCGGGGGCTTTTTCATTTTTCATACCTCCTTAATTTCCGCGACTTTCCTGATTTCTTCTAATCTTGCCATGCGGGCCAGGGTCTTATCCCGGCCTACCAGCTCCAGCACCTCAAAAAGACCGGGGCTGACGGCCCGGCCGAGGACCAGCACCCGCAGGGCATGAATCAGAGTG
This sequence comes from Acidobacteriota bacterium, assembly GCA_003476685.1. GTDB lineage: Bacteria > Acidobacteriota > Aminicenantia > Aminicenantales > Saccharicenantaceae > Saccharicenans. The sequence continues at coordinate 2,324 of DMVN01000048.1, forward strand.
GCTGCTTTTATCCCTTCTTTTTCTGCTCTGGCCCGGATAACTCTTTCTATCTCCTGGGCAGAAAAATTTTCCAGCTGCTGGAAATCGCCCGCCAGCAGCGGCAGCCAGCGGTCCAGTTCGCCGTTCAGAAGGTGCTTACGGACCGCTTCCGGGTCATAGCTGAAGCTATCAGAAAGAAAGGGTATTACCATGGCACTCAGGTCAACCAGAGTCCGGCTGCGACTGCGAGTCAGGTTGATGACTTTTTCCAACCAGTCTTTCCTGGCAGTCAGCAGTTCTTCCGACCACACCCCCGCCCTTTCCAGCCAGGGGTGAAGATGGGCTAGGAGTTCGGCTATCGGCATTTCATTTATCAAACGGCTGTTCAGCCACTCCAGCTTGTTAAGGTCGAAGACCGGACTGCCCTTGCTGATTCGGTCCAGGGAAAACTCCCGGACCATTTCTTCAATCGTATATATTTTTTCCTCGGAACCGGGAGACCAGCTCAACTGGGCCATGAAATTGAAGAAAGCCAGCGGCAAGTAGCCCTTGTCCCGGAAATTGAGGACCGAGGTGTCCCCGTGTCTCTTGCTCAATTTTTTCCGGTCGGGTCCAAGAATCAGCGGCAGGTGCCCGAACTGCGGCACCGGCCGGCCGAAAGCCCGGTAAAGAAGAATCTGCTTGGGCGTGTTGGAAATATGGTCATCGCCGCGGATGACATGGGTAATTCCGGTTTCGATGTCATCAACCACGACTGATAGATGGTAGGTAGGAAAACCATCGCCGCGCAGCAGGACGAAATCCTCCAGGTTTTTATTCTCTACGGAAATGGGCCCGTGGACCAGGTCCTCGAATTCGGTCAGGCCTTCCGGAACCAGAAAACGGATGGCCGCCGGCTGGCCCTGTTCTTGCCGGCTCTGCCTTTCCTTTTCCGTCAGCTTCAGGCAGCGCCGGTCATACTTCCAGTGTTCACCCCTGGCCTGGGATTCCTGCCGGCGTTTTTCAATTTCTTCAGGCGAGCAGAAGCAATAGTAAGCCAGGCCCTTTTCCACCAGCCCCCGGGCCGCCTGACGGTAGACTTCAAACCGCTGCGACTGGTAAATGGGTCCTTCATCCCAGTCCAGCCCCACCCAGCGCAGAGCTTCCAGAATCGACCGGCTCATTTCTTCCGAAGACCGGGCCACATCGGTATCCTCGATTCTTAGGACAAAAGTTCCGCCATAATGACGGGCAAAAAGCCAGTTGAACAGGGCAGTTCTCAGCGCCCCGACATGAAGAT
>DMVN01000137.1 GCA_003476685.1 Acidobacteriota bacterium
ACGATGGCATTATCCACCAGCATGCCCACCCCCAGAGCCAGGCCGCCCAGGGTCATCAGGTTAAGGGTATAGCCGGCTGCATACAGAGCCACGAAGGTGGTGATTATAGAAAGGGGAATGGCAACAGAAATGATCAGGGTCGGGCGCCAGTTTCTCAGAAAGAGGAAGATCAGGACGATGGCCAGCAGGGCTCCGACCAGGGCGTTGTTGGCCGTTCGGCTGGCCACCATGTTAATCATTTCCGCCTGGTCCATGGCCAGGTAGAAATTGATGTTGCCGGGCAGGGTCGGTTGAATTTTGCTCACCTCTTTCTTAACGGCGTTACCGACGATGGCCGTGTTGGCCCCGGAACGCTTGTTGACCACCAGGTAGACTCCCTTCTGCTCTTGTACCCGGGCCACGCTTCTGGTCTCCTTGAAGGTATCTTTGACCTCGGCAATATCCTTAAGGTAAATCGGCTCACCCCTCTGGGAAAGGCCGACCACCACGTTTCTAACATCATCGACGCTCCGGAATTCACCCAGGGTCCTGACAATCAGGTCCTGGTGGCGTTCGACCACCTCGCCCGCCGGCACGTTGATGTTTTCGGCCGCCAGAGCCAGCAGCACCCGGTCCAGGGCCAGGTTGTAGGAAATCAGGGCATTCTTATCAACCTCCACCCGGATTTCTCGTTCATCGGTGGCAAAGACTACGGCTGAAGCCACTCCGTCCAGCCTTTCCAGCCTGGGCTTGACCTCATCCTCAATCAGCTTTTTGAGGTCATAGGTGGAGTAGCCTGAATTGGCCGTGATGCCGTAAAAGACCACCGGGAACTGAGACAGGTTGAATTTAACCACCAGGGGATTGGAGGCGTTGGTCGGGAGAAAATTCCGGTACAGCCCGATCTGGTCCCGGATGTCCTGAGCGGCAAAATCCAGGTTGGTGCCCCACTCGAACTCCACCATCAGCACCGAGACGCCTTCCGAACTCTGGGAAGTAACTTTCTTGACCCCGCTCACCGAACTGACTACCTGCTCCAGGGGCTCAGTGATGGTCTTTTCGATGTCTTCAGAAGAAGCCCCGCGGTAAGTGGTAATGACCGAAACCGTTGGATATTCTAAGTCCGGGAAGAAATCCAGACCGAGCCTGGTAAAAGCAATTAACCCGACAACCACCAGGATCATGGCGATCATCGAGGCCGTAACTTTTCTTTTGACTGAAAATTCAGGCAACTTCATCTTACCACCTCGCCTTCCACCTTAACCGGGCTGCCCTCGGCCAGCCCGAAATTGCCTTCGACAATTACCAGATCGCCCTCATTCAAGCCGGAAGTGATTTCCACCAGGTCGGTGTTCTTCAGACCGGTGGTTACATTTCTCCGGACGGCTTTGTTGCCCTCGACCACCAGGACATAAGAATTCTCCAGGATGGCCTTCTGGGGTACAGCCAGAGAATTTTCCCTGGTGCTGACCTCCAGGATAATTCGCCCGAAGAGTCCTGGCTTGAGCACCAGGTCTTGATTGTTGATCAGGGCTTCGGCCCGGAATTTTTTGGTCTGAGGGTCGGCGCTGGTGTTGACCGTCGTTACCTGGCCTTCAAACTGCTGTCCGGGCAGGGACGGGTTTTCTAGGTAAACCTTCTGTCCCCTGGCCAGTCTGAGAGCATCGGCCGGTGAAACTTCAAACCGGACCTTTATCTTGGAATAATCAACCAGGGTCAGGACGCCGGAAGAAGCGGAAAAGCCGCCCATCATGGGGTTGATGACATCGCCTTCTTCCAGGTTCTTAGCCGCTATTACTCCGTCAAACGGAGCCCGCATGATTGAGACGTCCAGGGCATGGCGAGCCAGGTTAACGGCCGCTTCGGCCTGGTCCTTCTGGGCTCGAGCCGCTTCATAAGCCAGCCTGACTTTCTCATATTGCTGTTCGGAAACGGCTTTCTCCTGGTAAAGTCTTTCCATCCTTTCCAGGTTTCGGCTGGCGTCTTCGAAATTGGCCCGAGCCATGGCCAGAGCAGCTTCGGCTTGCGCCAGCTGCAACCGGATAGACTGGGTATCAAGTTCAGCCAGCAGCTGGCCCTTTTTCACCCGTTCGCCTTCATTCACGTAAATCCTGGCAATCTTGCCGGATATGTCCGGTGTTATGGTCTGTCTCTTCCAGGCTTCGAGGGTGGCGGTGTAGACCAGTTTTTCCGACACCTTCTGCTTTTGCACCTTGTAGACTTTAACCGGCGCCGCGCTGAATTCATCAGTGGCGGCTGCTTTCTGGGCCGGTTTTTGACAGGAAACCAGCAACAGGAACATTATCCCGTAAACTGCATATTGTGCTTTAATTCTTGAGAACATTTTTTCCTCCTTGTTTACTGCCAGGAATGAATTTATCTATCGGCCATGTATCCGGAGATGGATTCGCCGGTAGCTTTTTCCAGGTTGGCCAGGGCCATCAAGCATTCATACAGGGCCTGGGCGTAATTAGTTCTGGCCTGGCTGAGGGCCACCTGGGCCGTGGTCACATCCAGGGTAGTGGCCAGACCTTCAGAAAAATTGAGTTCAGCCAGTCGGACGGCTTCGGCTGCCTGGTCCACATTCTTCTGCTGCGATAGCAGGGCTTCCCGCGCCTGCTGGTAGTTGAGGATAGCCTGGTCCACTTCCAGCTTGATGGCCTCGGTCAATCCTTTCATGGTATAGTCCAGCTGCCGGGCCAGGGCTTTGGCCTGGGCCGCCTGAGCCTGGCTGGCGAAGCCGTTAAAGATGGGAATGTTCAGGGCCAGGCTGATGGTATAGTAATTCTCCCAGTTGTTCTTTCTGAAATTCAGGTAGTTGGACCAGTAATTGATCTGTCCACCTATGGCTACAGTCGGCAGGTCGCTGGCCCGGGCCAGCTTGATCATTTCCCCGGCCATCCGTCGCTGGTAGCCGAGCTGGTGAATCTCCGGCCGGTTGAGCAGGGCTTTCTGTCTGGCTTCTTCCGGGTTGATCTGCACTTCCTGATAAGCCAGTTCTCCTTTTATTTCTATCTGCTGGTCGAGATCCAGTCCCAGCAGGTTTTTC
>DMVN01000209.1 GCA_003476685.1 Acidobacteriota bacterium
GGCCTTTCTGGTGGCCGATGACGGCTACCGTCTGCCCCTTGTAAAAGGCCAGCCCGGCCACGATGGCCGGGTCGTCGGCAAAGCGGCGGTCGCCGTGGAATTCCATGAAGTCCTGGAAAAGAGCCTTGATGTAATCAAGGGTGTAGGGCCTCTTGGGATGCCGGGCTATCTGAACGATGTGCACCGCCGTCAGCCGGAGGGCGATTTTTTCCCATTCTTTTTCTATCTGGGCTTTAAGAGCGGCGATTTTTTCTTTGCGGTTAGAATCTTCGCTGGCTTCCAGAGCGTCTATCTGCTCTTTGAGGGCCAGGATGGGTCGTTCCAGTGAATAAAAATCAAGCTTTTCTTTCATATCGGCTCTCTTATCGGTAATTTTATCAGAAAACCGGCGTCCTGAGTATATTAAAGATAGCAGACGGGTTGTGTCAAGTCAGCCCCTGATATCAAGCAATATCTGCAAGAGCCTGGTTAGTTCCCCGGCGGGCCAAATTCCGGCTGATTAATTTTCAGCTCCCTGTCCGGGAAAGAAAAGTTCTGTTACACCGACGGAGCCGTTGGGCCGAACCTGATTTGACAGTCTGGGCCTTAAACTGATTGGGATACCTGTTTTCCTTAGAGGTGTATTTCTCCCGAGGCCGCTCAGGGTGGAGAAGCTGTAGGTAAATAGCGGACAGGGCCTATCAGAAAATTAAGTTTGATTGGAGTGAGAAAAAATCCATTCCAGGCACGTCTTAAGTAAAAAGAGAATCCAGGAGTCTTGAAAGGAGAGTTAAAGGTTCAAAGACATATTGAGCCGGCCGGGCGCTGGTTCCTGAAATGGCCTGACTCGGCATTAGATGAAGAGATTATGAGGCGGGAACCGAAAGGGGCGCAGCCGGAGGGGAAGGGGGCTCCGACCAGGGGCCCCTTATTTTTTTTAGAGTCCGGGCTTTCCTTTTTAACAACTGGCACCTAGGTGAGGGGGATGATATTACCGGGTCCCGGTGAAAATAATAAGACCAGGAAAAAAATTAAGGCAGCTTCTGCTGAGATTTGCGACTCTGGCTCTTTCCCGGCCCGGCTCCCGGTTGCCAAAAACTGCTTGAAACTTCGGGCCCGGCTGTTGATAATAGGCCCAAGAGTTTGGCGACGCCTTGGTTTTGGGGTTATGACCATGATGGGGGGCGCAAAACATCCAGAAAGCACCGATTACCCGTTCCTGGTTCCTGCCTTTATTCTTCATTCTTTTGCTTCTGGCTCGGGCCGCGGTCGGGTGTCCAGTCAGGTTTCTTCCGACCAGCGCCACCTGCTTCATCATAAAAAATAAGTCAATTACAGGAGGGAAAGATGCTCTGGGAAGTAATCCAGGTCACCTGGAAAAGAATTTTCAGGACTAATATTATTTCTGTAATCATGATTTCAGTTTATCTGCTCTATTGCCTGTACCTGGCCATTCTGACCCGATCTCCTCAGGAAGCGGCCAGGAGCCTGAGCCCGATTTTCAGCTTTCTGGCTATCCTGCTGAGCGGGGGGTTGATACGCGACGAGTTTGATTCCAGACAGATTGACCCCTTCCTCAGCCGTTTCCAGATTTCCAGCCTCTTCTGGGGGAAGTTAACGGCGGTGGCAGTTCTGGTACTTCTGGCTTATGCCCTGGTCGGGTCGGCTTCTCTGGCCAGCCTGGCCCTCAATCAGGAATGGTCGGCCGCTGGCCAGATTTTAAGCATTCTGGGCCGCGGCCTGGTTGTTACCATCTATTTAAGCGCCGCGGGATTTTATCTGGCCACCCAGCTTAAAGGGGTCATGAACTTTGCCGCTATCCTGGTAATCCAGACCTTTGCTATTTATTGCTCTGAAAAATATTTTAAGATGCTGGCGTTCATAGAGAGCGACGGTCTGGCTAAGTTCAGTCTTAAAGGCGCAGCCTGGACTCTGGTTGTACCGTTATTGGGCCAGACCGTAACCTGGCAAATGGTTCTCCTGCTGCTGGCTTCAGCCGGCTTTGTTTTCTGGGCTTTCTGGGTATTCGTCTCCATGGCCAGAAAGCACAATCTGGTCTTTGGCAGTCCTGAGTTCAGGAATAGAATGCTGCTCAGGGTTACGGGGTTGAAAATGACTTACCGGGAAGGCTTCTCCAGAAAGAAAGGCAAAGAAGCTCTCCGGGGCCTGGATTTTACCATCAAACCCGGAAAACTCACTGGTTTCCTCGGTCCTAACGGAGCGGGCAAAACCACCACCCTGAGAATTATCTTAAATTTCTTGAAGCCCCAGGCCGGCCGGGTGGAATACTTTCCGGAAGAACCTGCCTCCAGCCGCAGGAAAAGATTGAAAATCGGCTACCTCCAGGAAACGGCCGCTCTTTATCCCTTTCTTACGGTCAGGGAAATCCTGTTTTTGGTGGCCAGGAATGAAGGCCTGAGCCGGGACCAGGCCGCCGCCCTGGCCGTCAGCCAGGCTGAAAAACTCGGACTGAGCGAACATCTCGACCGGCGCCTGAAAACTCTGTCCAAGGGAACGGTCCAGAAAGTGGCCTTGGCCGCGGCTACCGCTGGTCAGCCGGAGTTCTTGATTTTTGATGAGCCCTACACCGGCCTGGACCCGATAATAATGTATGAGATTCGAAACCTCATCCTGGAGCTAAAAGCCAGAGGCACCACCATTTTTCTATCCTCTCATCTTCTGCCCGAAGTGGAAAAGGTCTGCGATGAATTGATCCTGATAAATAACGGGAAAATCGTCTGCGCCGGCGAAATAGACAAACTGAAGGCCGCCTGGCGGGTTTTTCAGGCGGTTAAAAACAACCCTGCCCTGGCCGACAGAATCAATCACCTGAAGGGAGAAGAGGTCCGGGGCAAGAATTTAAGCTATTTTGCCGGCCTCGAGCTCGAGCCGCTACTTAGCGACCAGGCTGTAGCGGCAGCCGTCGAGGGGGTGCCGGTTCCTGACGTGGAAAAGATTTTTCTCGACAGCGTGATGAAGGCCTGAGGACTATTTATTCTTCTCGGCCTGCAGGCGCTGGCGGACCACTTCGTAAAAGAAGACCGCGGCTGCGGCGCTGACGTTCAGGCTGTTGACCTGCCCCAGCATGGGCAGCGACAGGAGGGCATCGCACTTGTTTTTTATGTTTGGCCGCAAGCCGTAGCCTTCTGAGCCGAGGACCACGGCCACCGGCCTGGTGAAATCAAACTCGTACCACCTGGTCCGGGCTTCGCCGGCTGCCCCCACCACCCAAATGCCTTTTTCTTTCAGCCGCTCGATGGCTCGAGCGATGTTGGTTACCCTGGCTACCCGCAGGTGAGAAAGAGCCCCGGCCGCCACCGTGGCCACGGTGGCCGTCAGCCCGGCCGAATGGCGCTCCTGCATAATCAGGCCATCGGCCCCGGCTCCTTCGGCGCTGCGAATGATGGCCCCCACGTTCTGGGGGTCAACCACCTCGTCCAGGATGACCAAAAAAGCCGGTTTTTCGGTTACCAGCAGCTCTTCCAGGTCCAGGTATTCTTTCTCGGCCAGGAGAGCCACCGCTCCCTGGTGATGGGGATAGAGATTATCCAGCTTTTCTCTGGGAGCGAAGACCAGTGGAATATGATTGGCCTTGGCCAGCCGGATTATTTCCGAAATCCGGTAATGGCCTTTTTCCTTCTGGATGAAGATTTTATTCAGGCGTCCCGGGGAAGATTTCAAGAATTCAATTATGGGGTTGAGCCGGCCTAACCTGTCTTTTGGTTCCATAACTTATAAATTCAGAAAGGCTGAAATTTCCTTTAATCGTTCCAGGCAGCCCTTGATTTTGCGAGGAAAATCAAGGCGGGAGCCTTCCTCCACCAGCGGAATGAATTTATCCAGTTCCAGGCCCGAAGCCCTGGCCGTCAGGGCCACCCGCAGCGGATGGAAAAGCTCCTTGCCCTTGATGCCGGTAGCTTTCTTGATTTCTCCAGTCAGCCCGGCAAAGATTTCGTAGTTGAATTCTTTTAGCCCGGCCGTTTTCTGAAGGAAGGCGGCCAGCACTTTTCTGGCTGACTCGGCCTGGATGATTGCCCTGGCCTCTTCGTCCATTTTTCCCGGGTCAAACTCAAAAAGCAGCGAGAATTTCTGAGGCAGGTCGGAAAACTTATCCACTCCTTCTATCAATACTTCTATCGCCCTGGTCAGCCAGTCCCGCTGGGCCGGGCCCGGCTCTTTTCCCACCAGCCCGGCTTCCTGAAGATAGGGGAGAGCCAGTTCCAGCTTTTTCTCGGGAGGCAGGAGTTTTAGGTGCTGGCGGTTGAGCCAGTAGAGCTTTTCATAATCAAAAATGGCGGCCGAGCGGCTGACCCGGCTGAGGTCAAACAGCCCGACCAGTTCTTTGAGGCTCAGGACTTCCCGGCCTTCCGGCGGCGACCAGCCCAGGAAAGAAAGGTAATTACACAAGGCTTCGGCCAGGATGCCATCCCGCCGGAACTGGTCAACCGAGGTGGCCCCGTGGCGCTTGCTCAGCCTGGTGTTGTCCTTGCCCATGACCATGGACAGGTGGGCGAAAACCGGGACCTTCCAGCCCAGCGCCTGATAGAGAAGTATCTGTCGCGGGGTGTTGCTGACGTGGTCTTCGCCGCGGATGACATGGGTGATGTTCATCAGAGCATCGTCTATGACCACGGCGTAATTGTAGGCGGGCATGCCGTTGGAGCGGACGATGATGGGGTCGCCGATGAGCTTCAGGTCAAATTCCACCAGTCCCCGGACCAGGTCTTCAAACTGCACCAGCCCTTCTTCCGGGACTTTCAGCCTGATGGCGGCCTCTTCGCCGGCCGCCAGGCGGCGCCGGGCTTCTTCCAGGCTCAGGTTCCGGCATTTCCCGCTGTAAACCGGCATCCGGCCTTCGGCCAGGGCCGCCTGCCGCTGCTGTTCCAGCTCTTCGGCCGTGCAGAAACAGTAATAAGCCTGGCCCCGTTCCAGCAGCTCCCGGGCATATTTATGGTAAAGTCCCAGTCTTTCCGATTGCCGGTATGGCCCGAAATTGCCGCCGACATCAGGCCCTTCGTCCCAGTCCAGTCCCAGCCAGCGCAGGTCCTGAATCAGATTGCGCTCGTATTCTTGGCGCGACCTTTCAACGTCGGTGTCTTCAACCCTCAGGACAAAGACCCCGCCTTTCTGCCGGGCGAACAGCCAGTTAAAAAGGGCGGTGCGGGCGTTGCCCACGTGAATGTAACCGGTGGGACTGGGGGCGAAGCGCACCCTTATCTTATCTTCTGTGTTCATAGCGTAAGGATAATGCCACCCCGGGCAAAAATCAAGGCAGCGAACTGCCTCACTTAAAATCTATGCGAAATTGATTCGTTGCCTCACGAGAAAATCTACGCGAAATTATATTGCTCTCTGGCTGGCAAAGCCCTTAAATTTCGGGGTGATATCAGCCAGGGGTCAAATTCTCGTACAGATTCTTACGTGAGGCAATGAATATGCTTTAATTTAGATTCTTAGATGTGGCGACAGGAGCAGCCGAAAGGGCGAAGGCCGGAGATGCAACCCGGAGCCAGGGTGGAGCTGGAGCCCAAAATTAAACCCAGCTTGGAATCCGGTAGCCTGCGGTGTCCCCTCAGAAGCCCTGGATGTCTTCCATTTCCAGCCGGTCTTTTTTCCGGTAGCCGGGCGGCAGAATATAGATTCCCCTGGGCGGCGTCTTCTTGCTGATTTCGCTGACTTCCGACCGGGAGGTGACATCCACCCCCATCATCTGGGCCCTGGTTTCAGAAGCTATCCACAGGCCCTTAATTTTATTTAGCTCGGAATTGGCCTGACCGGAGGCCTTGAACTCCAGCTTATTTATCTCTGGCCAGACAGTTTCCAGAAATTTTTTCAGGTTGACCGGGAGTTCTTCCGAGGCCCAGATGTTCATTTCTATCGGATACATCATCATGGTCATTTCCAGCCGGTAGCCCTGGCATTTGATGTTGTTGACCACCCTGGTCTCCCCGGTTGGCCGGACTGATATTTTCATCTGATCCAGGGCGTCAGCCATGGGAGCCAGCTCAGGCGGCAGCAGACTGGAGAAGTCGGCCGGAGGTCTGATTTCCAGGTAGGATCTGGTGCGATGGGAGATGAGATAAATAATGTTTTTCTTGATATCGTACAGGTAAGAAAAACCCTCGCCGGTGTCGAAATAGTAATAATCATCGCTAACCCATTGCTCAGAAATACTGTCCCTGGCCGGCAGGCTCTGCCCCATGGCATTGATGGGGTCAACGTGATTGACCGTTTTGATGTAGACGTCGGCCGGAAGGGCCGTGGCCAGGAGGGCCACCGTCAGGACCATCATCATCAGTTTTTTCATCTTAAGCCTCGCTTTTATTATTTTAATTTTCAACAGACTCTCCACTTATAAGGTAGGCCCCGGGAGCCGAAAGCTGAAAATACATCCGGATGTTCCGCCGGCAGGCCGATTCTATCTGATTTTCGGGCTTGAATCCAGCCTGAACTCAAGTAAAATAGAAGACCAGCAGGTAACTATAATGCCAGAAAAAGTCAGCCTCATCCGGCAGATAATTAAAGTCCTGGCCATACTCGGCTTGCTGACTGCGGCCATAACCGCCGGTTTAATGGTTCTGGCCAGGCTGAGCCTGGGGTCAGGCAGCGAACTGCGGCAGCTGGCCGGGGTTGATTTCCTGCTGAGCCGGGGGCTGGTGGTGGCCATCATCTCTCTGCTGTTTGGCCTGGCCGGCTTAAAAACCGCCTCCGGAATTAAGCATGGCCGGCGCTGGAGCTGGCTGGCTGCCCTGTTGCTGGCCATCCTGCTGCTGGCCCTTTTCCCCGTCGGAACAATTTTTGGCCTGAAACTTCTTTTTGACCTGTTCCAGCGCGAGGTCAAGGATTGGTTCAGACACCCGGAAAATTATCAGGGAATCCCCACCCGGACCGAGCCCAAAGCTTTTGGAGTTAACGTTGACCTGATAAGTCAGTTAGAGAAGAAATCGCGGCCAGGAAAAGGATAAGTCCCGCCTTCCTTGCCGGTCCGGACCTGGACGGGTCAGAAGAGAAAAGGAAAGGAAAATATGGTCGCAGACCGGGCTGAAGGAGAACCGGAATGAAATCTTCCAGGTATTTTCTGTGGATAGCCGGACTGCTGTGGCTGCTGGCTGCTCTGGCTCCGGCCCAGGAAAGAATCCCCAGGGTGGTGCAGGAGCCGCCCCGGGTCTTTATCGACTGCCACCAGTGCGACATGAATTACATCCGGTCGGAACTGAGCTTCGTTAGCTTCGTCCGCGAGCGGACCGAAGCCGATGTTCACGTCCTGATTACCATTCAGAGCACTGCCGACGGCGGTCGAGAATACAGCTTGAATTTTATCGGCCGCAATAATTTCTACGATGTTCACCATACGTTGAAATATGTCTCGGCCAGGACCGATTCGGCCGATACCGAAAGAAAAGGCCTGGTGCGGGTGCTGAAGGTCGGCCTGGTGCCCTACCTGGCCAAGACCGACCTGGGCGATTACCTGCGCATAGATTTTGAGAAGCGCTTGCCGCCGGCCGAAGTCGAGGACCCCTGGAATTTCTGGGTTTTTAACCTGGGTTTATCCGGCAGCCTGTCCGGCGAGCAGACCAAGAACTTTTTTTCCCTGCACAGCAACCTGAGCGCCAGCCGGGTCACGGAAAAGTTAAAATTCCGGTCGGGCCTTTCCGGGTATTTTAACAACAGCCGGTTCAAAATAACTGAGGACGACGTAACCAGCATCATCACCTCCCACCAGAGCAGTTTCAGCCTGTCGACTCTTGCCGTTTATGCCATCAACAATCACTGGTCGGTGGGCGGCTGGTTGGGGATGTCCTCTTCTACCTACAACAACATCAACCTTAACCTCAACCCGGCTCCGGCCATTGAATACAACTATTTTCCCTACTCGGAATCCACCCGACGGCAGCTGAGATTTCTGTACCGGGTAGGCTTCAACCTGAATTATTACCGGGAGGAGACCATCTACGATAAAACCCGCGAAGCCCTGCTGGGCGAGACGCTTTCTGTAACCCTGGAAATAAAGGAACCGTGGGGAAATGTCAACGCCTCGCTGGAAGGTTTCCACTACTTTCACGATTTCAGCAAGAACCACCTGGTGTTCAACGCCAGCCTTAACCTGCGGCTCTACCGCGGCTTCTCGGTGGGGATTTCGGGACGCTTTGCCAAGATTAATGACCAGATTTACCTGGCCAAAGGGGACCTGAGCCTCGAAGATATTCTGCTGCAGAGAAAAGCCCTGGCCACGGCCTACAGCTACGGCTTCTACCTGGGCCTGAACTATACCTTCGGCTCCATCTATTCTGGAGTGGTTAATCCCAGGTTTGGCAATTAGTGAGACCGGGAGAGCCGCTGGTCCCCGAAATTCCGAGTGGATAGCCTCGAACCTCAGGCGTTTTTAATTTTTTCTCTGGCCAGAACCCGGTCATAAATGGCCAGCCCGGCCATCGAGCAAACTCCAAGGAAAGCTATGGTCACCCAGATGATGAGGTAATTCGGCGACTGGCCGGCCTGCAGGGGGCTGGCGATATGCCTCTGGTAAAGAGAACCGCCCAGCGGTCCGCCCAGGATGCTGCCGATGGCCACCGGCAGGTTAGCATAACCCAGATAAAGGCCTTCTTCCCCCTTGGGGGCGATGCGACCGATGTATTCATAAATCCGGGGTGAAGCCATCATTTCCCCCACGGCCATGGAAGCAATGCTGACCAGGAGAAAAATTCCAGCGATGGGAATGGCCAGTCCGGCCAGAGACACCCGGTGGCTGATGTCGGAATAAAGCAAAACCGGCAGGATGTTCAGCAGCATGCCGACCGTAGTCACGCCAACGCCGAACAGTATAGATTTAACCGGAGTCCATCTTTTCACCAGCCTGGTTATCAACAACTGGAAGCAGACAATCATCAGCGGGTTGGCCAGGGTATAGAGCTCCACCGGGGCGTTAGGGTCAATGTGCCGCAGGAAGAGCGGAATCAGGTTGTAGAGCTGGACATAAAGAAACCAGAAGAGGGCGATGACCACCAGGAAGAAGACAAATTTCAAGTTGCTCAGGACGATAAAAATCCCCAGGATGGCCTCCTTCAGGGATTTTTTTCTGACCTGCTGGCCGTCCTTTATCCCGTCGCTGACGTATTCCGG
>DMVN01000020.1 GCA_003476685.1 Acidobacteriota bacterium
GAAGAAGTTGACCTGCTGGTCCAGGGCCATCCCCTGGATGAAATCATCCGTAAACTGCAGCCCCGGGGTAAGGTCGACCTGGTGGGCAAGAGTTTCGGGGTTATTAAGTTCACCATAGACGGACACACCTACGACATTGCCCTGCCCCGGTCTGACCAGCCCAGCCCCGCCCCCGACCACCGGCAACGGGGACACAAGGATTTCATCATCAAAGCCGACCCCTACCTGCCGCTGGAAAAGGACCTGGAAAGAAGGGATTTCCGCTGTAACAGCCTGGCCATCCGCCTGTCAGATGGTACCTTGATTGACCCCTTCGGCGGAGTCGAAGACATCAGAAATAAAATAATCCGGATAACCAACCCCCGCGCCTTCCCCGACGACCCCCTGCGGGTACTGAGGGCCGCCAGGTTTGCCTCGGTCCTGGAATTCTCCATAGACCCGGAAATTTACCTGCTGGCCAAGGAGATAGAGCTCAAGGGACTGAGTGTGGAAAGGGTCAATGAAGAGCTGTTTAAAATTCTGCTTCTGTCGCGCCGGCCTTCCCGCGGCCTGCAGGAAATGCACCGGCTGAACGTCCTGCGGCAGCTTTTTCCCGAGCTTTACCGCCTGACCCTGGCCATCCAGGATTCAATTTTTCACCCGGAAAAGGACGAGCTCGGCCACCACACCGTCTGGGCCCATACCCTGCTGGCGGTCGACCAGGCCCGGGTTATTGCTGACCTGACCGGGCTGGAAGTCACCAGAAAACTGGCTCTGCTACTGGCCTCCTTGCTCCACGATACTGGCAAACCAGCCACGGCTACCTGGGAATATAAAAAGAACCGGCTGGTCATCACTAACAACGGTCACGACCTGCTGTCAGAAAAAATAGCCAGAAAAGTTTTTAACCGCCAGAAAATTTTCTCCTGGAATGGCTACAACCTGCGGGCGGTGGTGCCGATGCTGATCAGGCATCATCACCGGGCCTCGGAACTCTGGCTCAACCGGAAACTGGTTACCAAGAAAGCTTTCAACCGCCTGGCGGCTGAGGTCAAGGGAGAAATTGACCTGCTGATTTACCTCGATGCCGCTGACCGGGCCGGTCGCCGGACGAGGCTGCTAACCCGGCTCGACCGTCAGGCCCTGTGGTTGCTGAAAAAATTTGAAGAACTGAAAATAAACAAGGAAACCATCAAGCCCCTGATCATGGGTCGGGATCTGATCAAGCTGGGGATGGAGCCCGGTCCGGAAATGGGCAAGCTTCTGAAAAAACTTTACCGCCTGCAACTGGACAATCGTTTTGAAACCAGGGCTCAGGGACTGAAGCTGGCCAGGAAATGGCTTCAGGAGAAAAAAACATGACCGTAATGGTTACCGGTGGGGCTGGGTACATCGGCTCTCATACCGTTAAAGAACTGCTGAAGAGAAATTACCGGGTGGTCATCGTGGACAACTTCAGCACCGGTCACCGGGAGCTGATTCCCGGCGGCGACCTGGTTCAGGCTGACTTGAGGTCCCCGGAGGAGCTGAAAAAAGTTTTTCAGTCCTATCCGGTAGAAGCGGTCCTGCACTTTGCCGCCCTGATTCAGGTGGGCGAATCATATGCCGACCCCCAGAAATATTACCTGCATAACCTCTTTTCCAGCTTGAATTTGCTTCGGGCCATGCTGGAGTCCGGGGTTAAATACTTTATCTTTTCGTCCAGCGCAGCCGTTTATGGCCAACCGCTGGCCACACCCATCCAGGAGGACCACCCCCTGTCCCCCATCAACCCCTACGGAGCCAGCAAGTTTATGATTGAAAGAATTTTGCCCGACTATGACCGGGCCTACGGGCTTAAGTATGTTTCCCTGAGATACTTCAATGCGGCCGGGGCCGACCCTGAAGGTCAGCTGGGAGAATGGCATCAACCCGAAACCCACCTGATACCCAACATCATGCTCCATCTTCTGGGCCGGAATCCTGGCTTCCAGGTTTTCGGCCAGGATTTCCCCACACCTGACGGCACGGCCATCAGGGATTACATCCACGTGACCGACCTGGCCCGGGCCCATGTGCTGGCTCTGGAAAAGCTCCGGTCTGAAAACCAGAGCCAGGTCATCAACCTCGGCTCCTCACGCGGCTATTCTGTCCTGGAGGTTATCCGGACCGCGGAAAAGGTGACGGGGAAAAAGGTTGACCTGAAGTTCGGTCCCCGCCGGCCCGGCGACGTCCCGGTTCTCCTGGCCTCGAGCTTAAAAGCTGAAACCTGGCTGGGCTGGCAACGGGAGTTTTCCGACCTGGAATTCATCATCGAAACCGCCTGGAACTGGCACCGTAAAAGTTGAGCTCCCGGCCAGAAGGTTCCGGGCAGTGGTTGATTAATAGAACGGATGATGTTATAAACATAAGACTGGAGTCATTAGATGTGTTATCGTTTTCCTCTTATCCAGATTCTACTGGCAGCCGCATTAATCCTTAATTTTTCCTGTTCATCAGCTCCGAAAAAAACAGTCATGCCCGGAACTTCAGACCGGATAAAGGTTGAAGAAAAAACCCCGCCCCGGGAAGAAACTCCGCCGGAAAGGGCCGCCGCCGGAGACCAGGTCAATTCTCAGAATGCGGAAAATAAAGCCAGCGAACCCGAAACCCAGGACAGTCCGGCCCAGACCGAGGAGGTCTACGCCCTGATTCAGGAAGCCCAGACCGCTCTGGAAAGGGGTGAACTGGACCAGGCCCTGACCCTGCTCGACCAGGCTTATTCTGTCCTGTTGAGAATTGAGGCCCCACCCGAGTCAGAACTTTACCAGGAAAAGAATGATTTGAGAATTTTGCTAGCTCAGAAAATCCAGAAGGTCTACGCCTTCCGCCTCCAGGCTCCGATTAGCAATCACAAGACTATCCCTCTGGTTGATAACAAGTGGGTTCAGGTGGAGATCAAATCATTCCAGACGGTCGAGCGCAAGTTTTTTGAAGAAGCCTACCGCCGGTCCGGGCAGTACCGGTCAATGATCGTGGAAGAACTCAAGAAAGCCGGATTGCCGGAAGAACTGAGCTGGCTGCCGTTGATTGAAAGCGGCTATAAAACCCGAGCCCTATCGCGGGCCAGAGCTCTTGGCCTGTGGCAGTTTATAGCCTCTACCGGCTACCGCTACGGGCTCAGGCGGGATAAATTCATAGATGAAAGGATGGACCCGGTCAAATCCACCCGGGCGGCCATTAAGTATCTGCAGGAATTGCATGACTTCTTCGGCGACTGGACCACAGCCATCGCCGCTTACAATTGCGGCGAAATAAGGGTCCAGAACGTTATCCGGGCTCAGAAAATTGATTACCTGGACAACTTCTGGGACCTGTTTGCCAACCTGCCCTATGAAACGGCCCGGTACGTTCCCCGCTTCATCGCCACCTTAATGATTATCGAAAACTCCGAAAAGTTCGGTTTCAACCTGCCCCAGCCTGAACCGCCCCTGAGCTACGAGACTGTTACCCTGCAGAAGCCAGTTAAGCTATCGGTTCTGGCCTCGAAACTTGGTCTCAGTCAGGAGCAACTGGTGCAACTGAATCCGGAGCTGCGGCATGACTCCACACCCGACTACCAGTATGAACTGCGGGTGCCCGCCGGCTGGGCGGAGCCCGCTCTGGCCTGCTTAAATGAACTGCCTAACTGGATGCCGCCGGAAGCCGTTTTCGGCTGGCATACGGTCAGGAAAGGTGAAACTCTGGGCCTGATTGCCAGGCGCTACCGGACTACCATCCAGGCTATTGTCAGGCTAAATAATCTCAAGAATTCGAGACTGATCTATCCCGGCCAGAGGCTTAAAATTCCGGGCAGAGCCCAGGGTTTGAGTCCGGCCGAAGATGATAGCGGCCCCATCACGCTGGCTTCCGGCCAGGCTTCAACTCCGGACCAGGCCATCGTCTATGTGGTTAAGGCCGGCGATACCCTCTATCAGATTTCCAAAAGTTACGGGGTCAGCGTTGACCGGATAAAAAGAGATAATAACCTGAGTGACGATAACCTGGTTCCGGGTCAAAAATTGATCATTAAAACCAATTAAAAGATCTTAAAAGGAAGATAGAGGGAGGGGCTAAAAATGAAGGCAAAAAACCAGAGGCTTCTGGTCTGGCTGCTGGGAATCTCGCTGCTGCTGGTGGGATGGCGACTTCCGGCCGGGGCCGAGAATAAGGTTAGCCAGCTGGAAGCCAGGTTAACCGGGCAACTGGCAGCCATCAAAGATTCCCTGGACGGCATCCTCGGCCTGGCCATCAAAGACCTGGTCACAGGCAAGACCATCTTTATCAACGAAAATGAAATCTTCCCCCAGGCCAGTTCCATCAAGATCGCTATCTTAATGGAGGTCCTGAAACAGGCAGAAGAAAACCGCCTGCGGCTGGAGGATTTTGTCGACCTCAAGCCCGAAAATAAGGTGGGGGGCGGACCCATCCTGAATTTCCTGGGAAATCCTTCACTCCGGCTTTCGGTCCACGACCTCTGCGTTCTGATGATCGTTCTGTCCGACAATACGGCCACCAACTTGCTCATCGACCTGGTGGGCATGGAAGCCGTAAACCGGCGCTTACAAGTCCTGGGACTAAACCAGACCAGGCTCAGGAGAAAAATGATGGACCTCAAGGCAGCCGAGGAAGGGCGGGAGAATATTTCAACACCCAGAGAAATGCTGAGCCTGCTGGAGAAAATCTGGCAGGGAAAAGTCCTGGGGGCCGAACAGCGCCAGCTGTTCTTTGATTTTCTGTCACTGCCCAAGGAAAGTCCACTGCAGCAGGCAGTACCAGATGGGGTCACCGTGGCCGATAAGCCGGGGGAACTGGAGGCGGTGCGCTGTGATTCGGGCCTGGTTTTCCTGAGAAAGAGGCCCTACATCATCTGCGTGATGACCACTTACCTGGGACCCCGGGAAGACGGGAATGCGATCATCAGGAAAATAGGCCGCCTGGTCTATGAACATTTCGACCGCCTGGAAAGGTCAAGCGAATACGGCCGGATAATTTCCGAAAGGTAAGATGAGTCAGGCCGTCACCTTACCATTCAGGGATGGTCGGCTCTACACCCAATCCGGGCCGGTCAGGCAGCAGCCAGCGGTCCCCGTCCAGGCTTAAGCCACGGAATGGGTCATTATTGATCAGAAGATTGCCGTCGAGATCAGCATAATCGAAAAGAGGGGTCAGGCTGGCGGCAGCGGCAATGGCCAGAGAGCTCTCTATCATGCAGCCAATCATCACCTTCAGGCCAAAAGCCCGGGCCACAGAGACCAGCCTCAGGGCTTCCTGCAGGCCACCGCACTTCATCAGCTTTATATTTATGCCATGAAAAGCCGAGGCCAGGGCCGGGACATCCTGTATTTTATGAACACTTTCGTCGGCGATGATGGGAATCTTCACCCGTTCTTTCAGCCAGCGATGGTCTTCCAGATTATCAGCCGGAAGCGGTTGTTCCACAAACTCCACTCCCCTCTCAGCCATCCAGTTAATCATCTCCAGGGCCTGCTGGCGATCCTTCCAGCCCTCGTTGGCATCGACGATCAGTGGCCGGTCGGTTACGTCCCTTATGCCTTCGATATGTTTCTTATCATCCGCCACTCCCACCTTGATTTTAAGCCTTCTGAAGGCGGGAGCGGATTGAGCTGTCTTCTGCATGACTTCCACCTCGTCTATGCCAATGGAAAAAGTAGTGGGCAGGGTTTTATTCCGGTCCAGGCCGAAAAATTTGTAGAGCGGGACCTTTAAGCTCTTGCTGACCCAGTCCAGGATGGCCATATCCAGGGCAGCTTTGGCTGCGTTCTGCCCGGAGCTCAGGGCTTCCAGTTCCCGCCACCGGTGCTGATATTCCCAGAGATCTTTTTCCAGCACCGGCCTGGCCTTATGGATGAATTCCTGGTTGCTCTCGGCGCTTTCCTGATAACGGGGTATGGGAGCAGCTTCGCCATACCCCACTATACCATCCTTTTCCAGTCTGACCAGGACATTCCTCCTGGTATTCCAGGTTCCGCGGGACAGAGTCCAGGCCTGGCGCAGCTGCAACTCATAGATAATAGTTGTGACTTTCAGGGGGCCGGCTTGCAGCCGGTATTCTTTCTCTTTTCTTATTCCCTTCTGACAGCCGCTCCAAAAAGAAGAAGCCACCAGAAGACCGCTGGTTTTCAAGAAGTCTTTCCGCTTCATTTCGCCCTCCCGAGTTTTCTATTTTAATTCAAAGCTGACCTGCCGACAAAACCTTTTTTCTGCGGATTAAATGATAGTATAATGTGGCAGAAGGAGGCTGGACGTGATGAGAAAATTTATAATCATAGCGGCCTTACTTATGATGACGATCTCAATCAACTCCTGCCAGAAGGCGGAAGTCACTGCTGTGGCCGGGGTAATCATCACCCCGGTCGAAAACATGTATTCACGGGCCGACGACCAGGCTGATGTGGTCAGCCAGGCTCTGCTCGGCACCACGGTAAAAATTCTGAAAAGCGAAAAAACGACCGGAAGGCAGGTCTGGTATCAGGTCGAAACTCCCGACACCTACCAGGGGTGGGTTTCAGGCCGGGCTCTTCGCCTCTATGCCCCAGATGAAAAACCCTACGCCGCAGAGGGCCAGGTGATGGAAATAACCAGCCTGATGGCCTATATCTATGCTGAGCCCGACGTGACCAAACAGAAACCGCTGCTTTTTGCTCCCATCAGTTCTGTCCTGGTGCTGGACAAGTATGAGGGGCGCTGGGGCCAGGTCATTCTGCCCGATAATCGCCGGGCCCACATCCAGATGGGCGACGGGCAGGTCCGGCAGGCTCCCTTTCAAAGGCCGCGCCTGAGCCCGGAACAGATGGTGGAACTGGCCAGGAGATTCCTGGGACTCCCCTATTTCTGGGGCGGCACCAGCCCCCTGGGGCTAGACTGCTCGGGTTATGTTCAGTTAATCTACAGGCTGAGCGGGGTGGAAATCCTGAGGGATGCCGACATTCAGTTCACCAGCTCCGGGCTGCTGGAAGTACCAAAAGGCCAGGAACGAACAGGAGACCTGGTGTTTTTTGGCCGCAAGAGCATCAGCCACGTGGGCATGATGATTAACGAGCGGGAGTTCATCCACGCCACCACCAACCAGCGGCCGCTGGTCCAGGTTTCCAATCTGTATGACGAGTACTGGCAGAGTATCTACCAGGGTTGCCGGCGCCCGAAGGATTGAAACCGGCCGATAAGGGGTTAAGTAATCAGGAGAAATGAGCAGTCTTGGTGCTCCCGGTAACTATAATAGGAAAACTCCCCTGACAGAGATTAAGCGGCAGCTCGCTTGGATTTATACTTCGGGAAAGACGGCTGGCCAGGGCTTACCTGGTTTCTTTGCCTTTCTCTTTTTCTTTCTTCTTGGCTTTTTTCTTGTATTCAGCCCCCAGAAGTTCCAGCATGGCCATCGGGGCTCCATCTCCGGAGCGGGGTCCAAGCTTCACGATTCTGGTGTAACCACCGGGGCGCTCCTTAAACCTGGGACCCAGTTCGGCAAACAACTTCTGGACCGCCGCTTCTTTTGTCAGGTAAGCCAGGGCCAGGCGGCGGGCAGCCAGAGTGTCCTTTCTGGCCAGGGTGATCATCTTTTCGGCTACCGGCCTGGCCGCTTTGGCCTTGGCCAGGGTGGTCTTGATTCTTTCTCTTTCCAGCAGAGAAGTTACCAGGTTTCTGAGCAAAGCCCGGCGATGGGCGGTGTTGCGTCTGAGTTGATAGCGTTTGACCCGATGTCTCATGCTTCCAGCTCCTTATCACTTTTGCTCTGCTTGATGACTGCCTGGACCTGTTCCAGCAGCTTGGGATGTAATTCCAGATTCAGCCCCAGGCCGAGAGCGGCCAGCTTATCCTTGATTTCAGTCAGGGACTTGCGGCCGAAGTTTTTGGTCTGCAGCAGCTGTTCTTCAGTTTTTTGCACCAGCTCGTAAACATGGCCGATGCCAGCGGCCCGCAAGCAGTTATTGGCTCTGACTGAAAGCTCCAGATGGTCGATGGTGTTGGCCAGGACGTCCACCTTGTCGATGTAGGGAATTTCCTTCTTGGGAATCATAATTTCCCGCTCCAGCGGTTCGTCCACGATGTTCAGGAAAATGGCCAGGTGGTCGCGCAGCAACTTAGCTGCCTGCGACAGGGCGTCGGTCGGCCTGATGGCCCCGTTGGTCCAGATTTCCAGGGTCAGGCTTTCGTAGTCAATGCGTTTACCCACCCGGGCTGGCTCAACCGTATAGTTGACCTTGAGGATGGGAGAGTGGGACGAATCCAGGGGGATGAAATCCACACTCAGCTCGCTGTCGAAGTTCTGGTCGGCGGTGATGTAGCCGCGGTTGTTCTTGACCACCATCTCCATTTCCAGCTTGCCGTCCACATCCAGAGTGGCGACATGAATATCAGGATTGAGAATCTCGATGTCGGCCTCGTGAACAATATCGCCGGACTTGACCTCGGCCGGTCCGACCACCTTCAGGGTCATCCTCTTCGGTTCGTTGCCCTTCAATTTCAAGGGTATGGTCTTGAGGTTGAGAATGATATGGGTGACGTCCTCCACCACCCCCGGTAAAGTGGAAAACTCGTGTAGCACCCCGGAAATCCTGACGGCAGTGATGGCCGCACCGGTAATCGAGGACAGCAAAATCCTTCGCAGTGAGTTGCCGATGGTGATGCCGTAACCTCGCTCGAAAGGCTGGGCCTGAAACCGACCGTAGGTATCGCTCAGCGTTTCATAATCACATTCCAGGAATCTTGGCCTCTGGAAACCAAGTTCAATCATGGTTCCTCCTTAACAGGAAGGTCACTTTCCAGCCACCTTCCCCATTATTTCGAATAAAGTTCAACCACCAGATGTTCTTCCACCGGAATGGTGACATCCTGTCTGGTGGGCAGGGCGACCACCGTTCCCCGGCAATTTTCCCAGTCCACCTGCAGCCAGCCGGGCAGCGTCTTGGTCTTGTTGGCTTCGACCACGGCCCGGAAATTTTCGTTCTGGGCCGATTTTTCTTTTAAGGCCACCACATCTCCGGCCTTGACCAGGTAAGAAGGAACGGTGACCTTATGCTCGTTGACCAGAACATGGCCGTGGGTGATCATCTGGCGGGCATGCGACCTCGACTGGGCCAGCCCCATCAGGAAGACCACGTTATCCAGCCTTCTTTCCAGCATCACCAGCAGGTTTTCACCGGTGACGCCTTTCTGCTGTTCGGCTCGCTTGAAGAACAGGCGGAACTGCTGTTCTGACATGCAATAGTACCTTTTCAGTTTCTGTTTTTCCCGCAACTGGAGGGCATAACCCAGGACCCTTTTGCGTATCCGTCCGTGCTGGCCCGGGGCAAAGGGCCGTCTCTCCAGCGGGCATTTATCGGTCAGACACTTGTTACCTTTAAGAAAAAGCTTGGTCTTTTCTATCCGGCACAAGCGACAATCCGGTTTTTGATACCTGGCCATGGTTAATCTCCTTTAATCCTCATCAGACTCTTCTTCTTCTTCTCACCCGGCAGCCGTTATGGGGAATCGGGGTTACGTCGCGGATGGATTTGATTTCCAGGCCGGCCGCCTGCAGGGCCCGGATGGATGATTCCCGGCCGGCTCCCGGCCCCTTCACCCGGACATCAATGTAGCGGACTCCGAATTCCCTGGCCTTGTTGGCTACTTCCTTGGCCGCCAGCTGAGCGGCAAAGGGTGTGCCCTTTCTGGCTCCNNCCACCGACCCTGAACTGGTCCAGCAGATGGTATTACCCTGCTGGTCAGTAATGGTGATGATAGTATTGTTGAAAGTAGACTGAATATGAGCTACCCCGAAGGTAACTTCCTTTTTAATTTTTTTCTTTCTGGCTTTGGCCTTGGGCATGAACCTTCTCCCTTACACTAAGCTTTCTTTTCTTTCAGTTTCTTGATGGTATGACCGCGAGGTCCTTTCCGGGTACGGGCGTTTGTCCTTGTCCTCTGACCCCGGACCGGCAGATTCCTCTTGTGGCGCATTCCCCGGTAGCAGCCGATATCTATCAGTCGCTTGATGTTTTGAGACACCTCTTTCCGGAGGTCGCCCTCAATTTTCTCCCGCTTTTCGATAATCTGGCGGATCTTGTTGACTTCATCCTCGGTCAGTTCCTTGACCTTCTTGTTCTTGTCGATCCGGGCTTCCTCCAGGATCTGGATGGCCTTGGACCTGCCGATGCCATAGATATAGGTTAACCCTATTTCAATCCTCTTTTCCGGCGGAAGTGTGATACCTGCTATTCTTGCCATGGTCTCCTCTTTTTAACCTTGTCTTTGTTTATGCTTGGGGTTGGAGCAGATCACTCTGATCACCCCTTTTCTCCGGACAATCTTGCAGTTCCGGCAGATTTTCTTAACTGATGCTCTGACCTTCATCTTACACCTCACTTATACCTGTAAGTGATACGCCCCTTGGTCAAATCATAAGGCGATATCTCCACCAGGACCCGGTCTCCGGGCAGGATGCGGATAAAATTTTTTCTCATCCGACCCGAAATGTGGGCCAGGATGACGTGCTTGTTGGCCAGCTCCACCTTGAACATGGCATTGGGAAGCGTTTCCAGCACCACGCCCTCGATTTCAAAGACATCGCTCTTAGGCATTGACCGTACTCCCAGCCTTCAGTTTACTGGCTTCCCGGCCATCGAGAGACAGGATTTCCACCCCACGGTCAGTCAAAGCCACCGTGTGTTCGTAGTGGGCCGACAGGCTCCGGTCCTGGGTGATAGCTGTCCAGCCATCATTGAGCACTTCCACTTCCCAGTGGCCGGCAGCAATCATCGGCTCTATGGCCAGGGTCAAGCCCTTCTTCAACCGCGGGCCATGACCCGGCAGCCCGAAATTGGGCAGCTGGGGCTCCTCGTGCAGGCTGCGCCCGATGCCGTGACCGACAAAAGCCCGGATGACCGAAAAGCCAGCCTTTTCCACTTCCTGCTGGATGGCAGCCGAGACATCGGACAGGCGGTTGCCTATCTTCAATTCTTCCAGGCCCCGGTAAAAGGCTCTTTTAACTACTTCAATCAGCCTCTGGGCTAGCTCGGAGACCTGCCCCACCGGGACGGTCAGGGCGGCATCTCCGTAAAAACCCTCATAGACCACACCGAAATCCAGGCTGACTATATCTCCTTCCTGGAGCCGGCGGCTGGAAGGAATTCCGTGGACAATCTCCTCATTGATGGAAACGCAGAGCGAGGCCGGATAGCCTCGGTAACCTTTGAAGGCCGGCACTGCCCCCAGCTCCCGGGCCCGTCTTTCAGCATACCAATCCAGCTCCCTGGTTTCCAGCCCGGGCCTGATCATGTCCTTGAGCTCGGACAGAATCCTGGCCACAATCTGCGAGCTTTGTCGCATCATTTCAATTTCAGCCTCAGACTTATAAATGATCATGGCCGCTTTAACTCTCCCCGCTGGCCAGAGATTCTGCTGTCCATTATTAATTTAATGGCTTCGAATACTTCTTCAACAGTTCTATCCCCGTCAACCGGGAACAGGACCTGCTTTCTGGAATAGTGGGCCAGCAGCGGACCAATGGTTTCCCTGTAAATCCTGAATCTTTCCCTGATAACCTCAGGCCGGTCATCGGGCCTGAGGCTCAGATTCCCGCTACAGACCTGGCATTTAAGGTCAATTCCTGGCTCATTGTTATTAATATTATATACAGCTCCACACTGCGAGCAGACGCGGCGTCCGGTCAGGCGCTTCAAAACCGACTCTTCGGAAATCTGAATTTCCAGCACGGTTTCAGGTCGGCTGGGGTCCAGCTGTTCCAGCAATAGGGCCTGGTTAAGAGTCCGGGGATAGCCGTCCAGCACATAGCCAGACCGGCAGTCTGGAGCCTGGAGCCTGGCTTTCACCACATCCAGGACCAGTTCGTCGGCTACCAGCTGCCCTGATTTCATTATTCCCTCAACCATTCTTCCCAGTTCGGTTCCTTTCTGGACCTCGAGCCGCAGCAGGTCACCTGTTGAAATACGGGGGAACCCGTAGTGGCGCTCGATGAGCTCGCCCTGAGTTCCCTTGCCGCTACCGGCCGGCCCCAGCAGGATAATCCTCATCCTCTTCTCCCCCTGAGACGCCCGCTCCTGAGAAAACCATCATAATGCCGCATGACCAGCTGGGCTTCTATCTGCTGGAGAGTATCCATGGCCACGCCCACCACAATCAGGATGGAGGTGCCACCAAAATAGAAATCAACGTTCAGACCCTGGGTAAACCACTTGGGCAGGTTAGTCTCCAGAAAAGGACCAATCCAGGGCAGGGCCCCGACCTTAAAACCGGTCATCAAAAACTCCGGCAGAATGGCGATGGCGGCCAGATAAACGGCTCCCACCAGGGTGATGCGGCTCAAAACCTCATCTATGTAATCCGCAGTGTTCTTGCCAGGTCTGATACCCGGAATGAAACCGCCGTATTTTCTTAGATTTTCGGCCACATCGTTGGGGTTGAAAATGATGGACACATAAAAGTAGGTAAAGAAGATGAT
>DMVN01000236.1 GCA_003476685.1 Acidobacteriota bacterium
AATTGAATTCCGGCCTCAGCCGGTCTTGGCCCGGCCACCAGCCCGAGGAAAATCACTACCAGTGCCAGGGTTAAAAATTTCTTCATGGATGACCTCCTGTTCATATTTCCGGAAACAATCTATATCCAGGTCCAGATGTCTACCATAGCCTTTTGGGGTGAAATTATGGGCTATTTTGGCCGGCCGGGGGCATTATTAAATCGGGGTTTTTCTGGCTGGCCGGGCTTGGCTCACCCCCTGGAAAAGGGTAAAATAACAGGAAAACAACTGGCCGGAGGTTGGCATGAGCGAGAAAGAGATCAAGGTGACCTTTGAAGGTAACCTGAAGGTGAAAGCCGAATACCGGGGTCTGGCCATCCTGACTGACCAGCCCGCCTATGCCGGGGGAGATGGCTCCGCGCCGGCTCCCTTTGACCTGTTCCTGGCCTCCATCGCCACCTGTGCTGGCTATTATGTTCTGGCTTTTTGCAAACAGAGAAACCTGCCGGTGGAAGGCATCTACCTGACCATGTCCATGGAAAAAGGGCAAGCTTCCAGGATGATCGAAAAGGTCAGGATTGATATCCATCTTCCAGCCACTTTTCCAGAGAGATACCGGGAAGCGGTGGTCAGGGCCGCCGACCAGTGCCCGGTCAAGGCCCATATTCTGAAGCCCCCGGTCTTTGAAATCCGGACCGTTGAGGACTGACCGGGAAAAAGATGACTGGCGGCCTTTCGGCTAACCTGGCGCCAGCCAGCCGGCTTTTCCCGGCTGAGAAGCTGGTCATAATATCCGTCTCTTTTTTTTCACTGCTGGTCACGGCTGATTTTCTCATCCGGGGTGGCAGCTCTATTTATCTGGTGCCCCTGAGCCTGATAGTCATACTTTTGTATCTTTGGCTGCCACGGGGACGTCAAAAATATCAAGGGCAACCGCCCATATTTTTTTTATTGTCAGCCTGGTCCCTGGCTGGCTATGCCTATCTTTACAAGCTGACGGGAGCCCTGGTGAATCTCCTGAGTTCAGGCTGGCAGGATGAACTCCTGGCCCGCCTGGATAGATTCATTTTTGGATTCAGTCCCAATCTGGCTGTGGTCAGTTACCAGCGTCCATGGCTGACCGAGCTGATGATGCTGGCCTACATGGCCTACCTGCCGCTGGTGGTCTGGCTGGCCTATCAACTTTTCCGCCAGCGTGGCCAGGAGGAACTGCAGGGTTATACCCTCAGCCTGGGCCTGGCTTATCTGACCTGCTTTATCATTTTTATCCTAATGCCGGCAGCCAGCCCCCGTTTCTATTTTGAGAACCTGCCCCCGCTGAGCGGGCTATTGTTGCGGAAGCTGATGCAACTGGTTGAGGTTTCAGCCCAGTACCGGGGCGGCTCTTTTCCCTCAGCCCACTGCGCCGCCGGGACGGTGATGATGTTTTTTGCCTGGAAAGCCGGAAAGAAAGTTTTTCTGGTGGTAACCCCTTTGATTCTTCTTTTTTTCCTGAGTACGATTTATGGCCAGTACCATTACGGAGTGGATGTGCTGGCCGGAGTGCTGGTTGGTCTGCTGGCCAATCTGGTCTTTGCCTTAAGACTCAAAAGGCCAGGCGCGGCCCCGGCTAAAAAATAACCTGACTGGTTATCAGGCCAATAGTCTTGATATTGCCCTTGAGCCCTGTTGGTTTCTTCCCTGACCCATTACTGACTGGCCTGGCCAGAAGTCAGGCAACTTTGTCCACGGTCCTGTATCCCAGCCATTCACAGGTCAGTCTTAAACCTTCGGTCAGGCCTCTCGGCCGGTAACCTAACTGCTGGCGGGCCTTATCGCAATTTACCGGCCAGTTCTGCAGAAAGGTTCTGACCCAGCCCTCGGTAATCAAAGGATACAGGCCAAAGTTCCTGGCTTTCCAGGCTTCAATTCTGGCCACGGCCAGGGCCAGGGAAGTTGGTATTCTCAGGCGCCAGGCCCGCCGCCCCGAAACCTGCTCCAACCGGTCGTAGAAGCCGGCCAGGGAAATATTCTCATCGCCGAGAAAATAGGCCTGCCCGCTCTGCCCCCGGGCCATCAATAATTTCAGACCGCAAACCACATCTTCCACGTAAACGTAGTTGCCAGTTTCCAGCCCCTGATTGAGCAGCGGACAGACCCGGTAACGCAGATAAGTCTTGATAAGCCGGGTTACGGAATTGGCTTCGGACATCAGGCCCGGGCCGTAGACCCTGGTCGGCCTGGCCGTAATTATTTCCAGGCCGCGTTCGAGATATCCGGGAATGAGCTGTTCGGCCAGGGCTTTGCTGGCCTCGTAGTCGGTGAAGAAGGGAATGTGCTCCCGGCGGCGGTCTTCGGTCACCGGTTCGGAGTCTGAAGGGCCACTGACCACGGAAGAACTGACCAGGACCAGCCGCTGCAGTCCGGTGACCAGGGCTGCTTCCATGATGTTCCTGAAACCTACTACGTTGACTTTTAAGAAAAGCTCCCGGTCCGGGGACCAGTTTCGAGCATAGGCCGCCAGGTGATAAAGCTGCCGGCAGCCGGCCAGAGCCTCTTTCAACGACGATAGGTCAAATAAATCGGTCCGGACAACCTCCAGGAGCGGGCTGTCCGGGAGTTCTTCGACCCGGCTGTGGGACCTCACCAGGAGCCTCAGCCTCTGGCCATCCCGGAGGAGACTGCGGACCAGGTGTCTGCCGATAAAGCCGGTGCTCCCGCTGATGGCGGCAATCATTTCAATAAGATTATAAAGTTAATTGTCGCGCTCGCCAATCTTTTTGTGGACGGCTGGAAGCGGTTTGTTGGATAATCAAAAATGAACTCAAATTAATTCTGGAGGTCCAGAATGAAAATCAAAAAAATCCTCAACTTTCTGGCTTTGTTTTTCCTGGTTTTCTCGTTTTCAGGTCTGGCCCAGGAGAAATTTTCTGGCAATTCACTCCTGGATGACCTGGCTCGTCTGAAAAATTACCAGAGGAAAAGAATATCGAGCTACGACCGGAGCGGAAAGAATTCTGATGCCCTCAAGATTCAGCCCGGCGAAACGGCCGAGCTGGCCCGGATAGAAGGGGCTGGCATCATCAAGCATATCTGGATTACGGTTTCCTGCCCCGATCCTATGATCCGGAGAAACGCCGTCCTGCGAATGTACTGGGACGGTGAAAAAAATCCCAGCGTCGAATGTCCCCTGGGTGATTTTTTTGGCCAGGGCTGGG
>DMVN01000174.1 GCA_003476685.1 Acidobacteriota bacterium
CTCGATCTTCTTGACGATATCCTTGCAGAGCATGGCCGCGTCATTTTCGGATATCTTTTCATTTTCCACCAGAATGCGGATTTCGCGTCCGGCCTGAATGGCGAAGCATTTATCCACGCCGCGGAAGGAATTGGCGATTTTCTCCAACTCCTCCAACCGTTTGACGTAGGTTTCCAGGATTTCGCGCCGGGCTCCCGGCCTGGCGGCCGAGAGAGTATCGGCGGCCTGAACCAGCACTGCTTCCACCGAGGGAAAGTCAATATCCCGGTGGTGGGAGGCAATGGCCTGGATGACGGCTTCTGTTTCGCCGTATTTCTTGGTCAGCTCGACCGATAGCTCGGTGTGGGTGCCCTCGTAATCTTTGTCCACGGCTTTGCCGATGTCGTGCAGCAGCCCGGCCCGCAAAGCCACATTAACGTCGGCTCCCAGCTCCCTGGCCATCAGGGCAGCCAGCTGGGCTACCTCTTTGGAGTGCTGCAGAACGTTCTGGCCATAGCTGGTGCGGTATTTGAGTTTCCCCAGGTATTTGACCAGCTCCGGGTGCATATGCTGGATGCCCAGTTCGTACAGCGTATTTTCGCCTTCCTGCTTGATCTTCTCTTCCAGTTCGGCCTTGACCTGGTCAACGATTTCTTCGATCCGGGCCGGGTGAATCCGGCCATCAGCCACCAGTTTTTCGATGGCCATCCTGGCCAGCTCCCTTCGCAGCGGGTCGAAGCTTGACANNCGGAGAGGATCACCGCTTCCGGTGTGTCGTCAATAATCAGGTCAATGCCGGTAGCAGCCTCTAAGGCGCGGATGTTGCGCCCTTCGCGGCCGATAATCCGGCCCTTCATATCATCTGAAGGCAAGTCCACCACTGAGACCGTGGTTTCCACCACGTGCTCGGCTGCCGACCGCTGGATGGCGTTGGAGATGATTTCCCGGGCTAAAGCCTTGCTCTTCTCCCGGGTTTCTTCTTCAATGCGGCGGATGGCCTGGGCCGCCTGCAGCTTGGCTTCATCCTCGATTTTCCTGATCAGGCTGTTTCTGGCTTCTTCTTGAGTCAACCCGGCAATTCGCTCCAGCTCTTCAGTCTGTTTCTTAAGGACTTCAGTGATTTTCTGCTCCAGGGCTTCGAGCTCTTTCTCCTTGCCAAAAAGCCGCCTTTCTTTGGCCGACAGGTCTCTTTCTTTCCTTTCCAGGTTCTGATAGCGACGCTCGAGGGCTTCTTCTTTATGCAGCAGCCTTCTCTCCAGTTCGCTTAGCTTGCGCCTTTTTTCCCTGGTCTGGGCTTCGAACTCGGCCTGTCTGGCCGCATCCTTTTCCCGGGCTTC
Source organism: Acidobacteriota bacterium (assembly GCA_003476685.1). Lineage (GTDB taxonomy): Bacteria > Acidobacteriota > Aminicenantia > Aminicenantales > Saccharicenantaceae > Saccharicenans. The sequence goes on from DMVN01000174.1 coordinate 1,317, forward strand.
GGCCTCGGCCTGCTTCTTGATTTTATCAGCCTCTTCGGCGGCTCTGGCCAGGATTTCCTTGGCCCTGGCTTCCGCCTGCAGCAGTCCTTTCAGACCGCGATTTCTTTTGAGCAACAGAAAGATTAATACCAGCAGAATTAAAGATAAAACGGGGATACCCGCAATCAGTACGGCCTTCATCATCAAACCTCCTCACCGGACCGCAGGGTCAAAGGAGACGGGAGAAGTCAGGCCATTACTCTGGAAGGTTCAGAAATTCCAGCCCCTTAAAGCTGTGACCGAAGCCGGAGCTTCCTGTCAGCGAAGATATTTCTTTATTAGACGGGGTGTCTAATCTATCAAAAGAAATAGAAAAAAAGTCTCCTGAATTAAGGGGTAAGTTTTTCCAGAGTTTCAAAATCGTTTTCATGTTGTCTAACCTGATCCTCGATCTGAGCCAGCTCCGTCTCCAGACGGCTCAGGGCTTCTCTCAGTTGACCGATCCTGTTTTCTGAAACGAACAGCTCATCGGCGATGTTCAAGGCGGTCAGCACGGCTATCTTGGCCACGTCCGACGACCTTGATTTCAGGGCCACCTCGCGCATTTTCTGATCAACGAAAGAAGTCAACTGGCTGATATATCTCTCGTCTTCTTCTCCTTTGACGCAGATCCTGTATTTATTTCCAAAAATTTCAATCTCAATTATTTTCTCTTTCATACACCCAGCTTGTCCATCTGAGTGATCAGGGCTTCAATCCGGCTCTTGACTTCCTCTTTCTCTTCCTGCAGTCGTTTCAATTCTTCTTCCAGATTGGCCAGCTTCTTGAGCCTTTCTTCCAGCTCCTTCTTCTCGGCTTTCAGGTGCTTGAGCTCGTCCTTGAGACGGGCATTTTCCTGGGAAAGCCGGGAAAAATGCTCGACAATCTGGGTGATCTTGCCCTCTAGTATTTTAATCCGCTCCAGCTCGGATGTCAATTTGGCCTCCTTATCTCAACTGAATCTTAAGCGAGGCTTTCAGTTGAGCCGTAATTTCCTGCATGGCCCGGTCCACCTCCTCGGTCTGGAGGGTGCGGCCGGCCTGCCGGAAGTAAAAGCGCACCGAATAGCTTATTTTCCCCGGCGGCACTGATTTCCCCCGGAAACGGTCGTAAACCTGGTACTTTTCCAGATAGGGCAGGTTTAGCTTCTGCAGCTGCTGCTGCAATTGCTGGTAGGAAACGTTTTCGTCCACCAGGAAGGACAGGTCGCGGCTGGTCCCGGGGTACCTGGGAACGGGTTGAAAAGCAAAGGGACGCGGCTGTTTACGGAGCAGTTCTCCCAGGTCGATTTCAGCGCAGAAGACAGGACGCTCCAGGTCGTAGTTTCTGGCCAGGGCTGCGCTCAGCAGGCCCAGGACCCCGACCGGCTCATTCTTGACCAGGATTTTGAGTGCCTGTTCCGGCTCAAAAAAGGGATGAGTCGCGGGCTCGAACGACACCGGTTCATACCCAAGATAATTGAGGACGTCCTCCACTGCCCCTTTGAGCACAAAGAAATCAGTTTCCTTCTCCGGTTCCTTCCAGGTCCGACCCGACCTGAGGCCGGTAGTCAGAATACCCAGGCTCAGTTTTTCCCGGTGCACCTCTTCCTGTTCCCAGAAATAGATGTTGCCAACCTCAAAAATGTGCACCCCCTCAGCTTCCCGGTTAAAATTCCAGACAGCATTGTCTACCAGTCCCGGCAGCAGGGAGGTTCTCAGGGCCGAGAGCTTAGTCGAGATAGGATTCTGCAGCCTTATGCTCTGGCAACCGGTCTGCCATAGCTGTTCTTTTTCGGGGTCTGTAAAGCTGAAGTTGATAACTTCATCAAAGCCGTGATGAAACAGGACTTCCTTCAGACGCCAGACCCGGTCTTTTTCCCTGTCAGCGGGCAGCTCAAAAGATTTAACCGGAGTGACGGCGCTCGGAATACGGTCGTAACCATAAAAGCGCGCCACCTCTTCCACCAGGTCGGCTTCCCTTTCCAGGTCAACCCGGTAACTGGGAATCTCGGCCGTCCACAGGCCGGGGCTTTGCTCCTTAAGTTTGAGGCCGAGACCGCTCAGGGTCTTGACCACGAAGTCTGGTTCGACCTCCACTCCCAGCAGCTCGTTGATTCTTCTCAGCCTCAGGGTGACTGCCCGGGGTTTTCTGGGTGCCGGGTAGACATCGAGCAGGCCCCGGGAAGCTCTGGCCCCGAATTCGCAGAGCAGAGAAGCGGCCATGATGGCCGCGAGCGGAGCGGCATTGGGGTCTGCCCCCCGCTCAAAGCGGTAGGAAGCATCGGTGCTCAGGCCGAGTTTCTTGGCCGTTAACCTGATCGAGACCGGGTTGAAGTTGGCGCTTTCGATGAAAACTTCGGTGGTGGAGTCGGTAATACCCGATTCTTCCCCACCGATTACCCCGGCAATGGCCACCGGAGTGGTTTCGTCGGCAATCACCAGCATCTCGGGGGTTAGCTCGACCTGAGTTCCTTCCAGAGTGCGGATGGTTTCACCCTTCCTGGCCTTCCTGATTTTAATCCGGGACCCTCTAAGTTTCTTGAAATCAAAAGTATGAATCGGCTGCCCCAGAGAAAAGCAGACGTAATTGCTGACATCGACTACATTATTTATGGGCCGGAGGCCGACGGCTTCCAGTCGTTTTCTCAACCAGTCGGGCGATGGCCCGACCTTGACTCCGGTCACCACCAGGCCGCAATAACGCGGGCACAGCTGGGGGTCCAGGATGTTGATGTCAACCAGCTCGGAAGTGGGTTTGGCCAGCTCCCGCAGCGGCCAGTTGCGGCTTTTCAGGCTCAGGCCCAGCAGGGTGGCTACTTCCCGGGCCACTCCCAGGTGACCCAGGGTGTCAGGACGGTTGGCGTAAGTTTCTATTTCGTAGACGGTGTCTTCTTCCAATTGGCTGAGACTTTCCACCATCAGCCCGATCTGGTTCAGGGAAGAAGCCAGTTCCTCAGGGCTGAGGTTGAGATTCACGTATTCTTTCAACCAGGCGTAGGATATTTTCATCTTCGGTTAAACTGCCTTAAAAATCTTAAATCATTTTCGTAAAAGTACCTGATTTCCGGGATCTGGAAGGCAAACATGGCCGTCCGGTCAATGCCCAGACCAAAGGCCCAACCGGAGTATATTTCGGGGTCGATATTAACATTTTTGAAGACCTGCGGGTCGACCAGGCCGGCCCCCAGGATTTCTTTCCAGCCGCTCCCCCCGCACACCCGGCACTCCGGGTCCCGGCCGCTGCAGACGATGCACTCTATATCCACCTCGGCCGATGGTTCGGTGAAGGGGAAAAAGCTCGGCCGGAACCGCAGTTTGATTTTTTCGCCAAACAGAGCCTTGATGAAATATTCCAGAGTCCCTTTCAGGTGAGCAAAGGTTATTCCCCTGTCCACCACCAGCCCTTCCACCTGGTAGAACATTGGCAGGTGGGTGGGGTCGGGCGTTTCCCGGCGGAAAACCTTGCCCGGGATTATTATTCTGATGGGCGGCTTCTTTTTTTCCATCACCCTGATCTGAACCGGCGAGGTATGAGTCCGCAGCAGCAACTTGTCATTGATATAAAGGGTGTCCCAGCTATCCCGGGCCGGGTGATGGAGTGGGAAGTTCAAGGCTTCAAAATTGTAATAATCGGTCTCTATCTCGGGGCCTTCTTCCACCGAAAAACCCATGGAAATGAAAATCTTCTCAATTTCTCGCTGAAAGAGGGTAATGGGATGAGGAGAACCCCAGTACAGCTGCTGGCCGGGCAGAGTTGGGTCTTCTATCAACCTGGCCCGGGCCGGGGCCTGGAACTTCTGTTCCAGCTCGGCCAGACGGTTCTGGATTTCTGATTTCAGCTCGTTGAGTACCCGCCCGGCGGTCTTTTTTTCTTCCGGGCCGAGGTTTTTGAACTCTTCGAACAGCAGGGTCAGGTGGCCTTTCTTTCTGCCCAGGAAGAGCTGGCGCAGTTCTTCCGCCTCCCGCGCCTCCTTCACCCTGGAAACCAGGTCGGTGAAGAGCTGGCGGTAGTGGTTGATTTTTTCCTGCAGGGTGCTCATGGCCCTGATCAGACCTGGGCCTGCTTGGCCTTATCCACCAGAAAAGCAAAGGTCTGCGGTGCGGATACAGCTATCTCCGCCAGAATCTTCCGGTCGAGGTCAATGTGCAGGGCTTTTAGGCCCTTGATGAACCGGCTGTAGGACAGGCCGTTGGCTTCAGCCGCAGCCTTGATCCTGATAATCCACAGCTGGCGGAAGTCCCGCTTCCTGGCCCGGCGGTCGCGGTAGGCGTACTGCAAGCCTTTTTCCACCGTTTCCTTGGCCGTGCGGTAATTGCTCTTCTTGGTTCCCCAGTAACCCTTGGCTAATTTTAATATCTTTTTCCTTCGGGCTCTCTTCTTAGCACTTCTTTTTACTCTTGGCATGTCCAGTCTCCTTTCTAGAAAGTGGTGTCAACAGTCAGCCGGGAGCGTCTGCCTAAAAATCATAGGGCAACATTTTCTTGACGGTTTTGCGGTCGGCCGGGCTCAGTTCGGCCGGTTTGCCCAGTTGTCTGATTCTCTTGGAAGCTTTTTTAGTCAGAATGTGGCTCTTGTTGGCTTTTTTGTGCAGCACCTTTTTGCTGGCTGTTATCTTGAACCTCTTTCTGGCTGCTTTGTTGGTTTTTAGTTTTGGCATCTTTACCTCCTGTTTTGGTCGGCACTATCAACACCGTGCTGGCCCAATCGTGGGTTTTGACCTCTCCGTCCTGGCGGGCGATGTCGGCGACATCGGCCAGAACCCTGTCCATTATCTGACGGGCCATTTCGGGATGAGCTCGTTCTCTACCCCTGATCATGATGGTTATCTTAACCTTGTTCCCCTCCTCTATGAAGCGCCGTACATGTTTCAGCTTGAAATTGTAATCGTGGATGCTGATCTTTGGCCGGAATTTGATTTCCTTGATCTGGACCTGCT
>DMVN01000129.1 GCA_003476685.1 Acidobacteriota bacterium
GCCCCCTGCACCTCGGCAACTACGTCGGGGCCCTGCGCGGCTGGGTCAGATTGCAGGATACCCACCGCTGTTTCTTCGCCATCGTTCCCTGGCATGCCCTGAGCTCTGAGTACCAGAAGCCCCTGGTTATAAAAGAATACACCTTTGAAGTGGCCCTCGACTGGCTGGCCGCCGGCCTGGACCCGGAAAAATCGGTGTTGTTCCTTCAGTCTGAAGTCAAAGAGCATGCCGAACTCCACCTTTTGCTATCCATGATTACCCCCCTGCCCTGGCTGGAAAGGGTGCCAACCTTCAAAGAACAGCAACAGGAACTCCAGGACCGGGAACTCAATACCTATGGCTTCCTGGGTTATCCCCTGCTGCAGACTGCCGACATTATCATTTATAAAGCTGAAGTGGTGCCGGTCGGTGAAGACCAGGCCTTCCACATCGAGCTGGCCCGGGAAATTGTCCGGCGTTTCAACCGCTTCTACGGAGAAGTCTTTCCTGAACCCCAGATGCTGCTGACCGAAGTTCCCAAGCTGGCCGGGACCGACGGCCGGAAGATGAGCAAATCCTACGGCAATGCCATATATCTCAAGGATTCGCCCGAGACCATCAGGAAAAAAATCTCACCGATGGTGACCGATACCCGGAGAAAACGCCGCTCCGACCCGGGCGAGCCCGACGACTGCCCGGTTTTCACCCTGCACCGGGCCTTTGTCCCGGAAGGCCGGCGGGAAGAACTGGCCGCGGGCTGCCGGGCCGCTTCCATCGGCTGCCTGGAATGCAAGAAGGTGGTGATTGAAGCCCTGGTTGAGGAATTTGCCGGGTTCCGGGAGAAAAGGGCCTATTACGAAAAGCATCCCAAACTGGTCTGGGAAATCTTCGAGCAGGGAAACAATAAGGCCCGGGAAGTAGCCCAGAAAACCATGGCCGAGGTCCGCCGGGTCATGGGGCTGGTTTTCCCGGGCGGTCATTCCGGTTCAGGAAAGAGCTGATGGAACAGGAAATTCAGGAGCTACCGGAAAGCCAGGTGCTGACTCCGGGCTCTCCGGTTTCAACCGATGGCTACCAGGTCAGACTGGAAATTTTTGAAGGCCCGCTCGACCTGTTGCTCTTCCTGATCCGCAAGAAAAAAATTGATATTCACGACATCCCCATCGCCGTCATTACCCGCGATTACCTGGATTACCTGGAGAAGAAAGAGCAGATTAACCTCGACCGGGAAGCCGAGTTCCTGCTGATCGCCGCCCTCCTGATTTACATCAAATCCCAGATGCTGCTGCCCCGAGAACAGGAAGCCCTCCAGGCCGATGACCCCCGTCAGATACTGGTCGACCGGCTGCTGGAATACCAGAAAGTCAAGGTGGCCTGCAGCCTGCTCCGGGAAAAGGAAGAGGACCAGCTGCAACGCTGGAAACGGACCTTTCTGCCGCCGGTGGCCAGGCCGGAGGAAGCCGAGCTGCTGGAAGTCAGCCTGTATGACCTGGCTGAGACTTTCTTCCTGCTGATGAAAAAAAGAGAAAGAGAAAACCTCCAGGTCATAAGGGGCAAGGACGTCTCGGTTGAAGAAAAAATGAAAGAAATGGTCGGATATCTGGAAAGTCACAGCTCCATGGATTTCCTGGAATATTTTTCCAGCCAGGAAACTCTGGAAGAAGCCCTGGTTTCCTTCTTCTGCCTGCTGGAACTGGTCAAGAACCACCTGGTGGTAGCGGTGCAGGAACAACTTTTCCAGACCATCCGGGTCTGGCTGCGCCGACCGAAACCTCAGCCACACGGACACAGCCATGAATGAACAGCTCAAAGCCATCCTGGAAGCTCTGATTTTTATCTCGCAGGAACCGTTGACCCTGGATAAAATCAAAGAAGTCCTGGGAGAAGTGCCGGAAGAAGAGCTTCAGGCCACCCTGGCCGCTCTGCTGGCCGATTACGCCGCTGACAGCCGGGGGATCCAGGTAATCCAGTCGGCCGGTGGTTATCTCTTCACCACCAAGCCCGAACACGACCAGTGGATCCGGCGGTTGTTGCAGATCGAAAAGAAGACTAAGTTATCCTCGGCGGCCCTGGAAACTCTGAGTATCATCGCCTACCATCAGCCAATAACCCAGGCCGAGATTTCAGCCATCCGGGGCGTGGATTCAACTTATTGCCTGAAAACCCTGCTGCAGAAGAAGCTGATTAAAATTGTCGGCCGGAAAAAGGCTCCGGGCAACCCCCTGGTCTATAGGACGAGCGAAAGGTTCCTGCAATATTTCGGGCTGAACAGCCTGGATGATTTGCCCAGGGAAGAGGAAATTGCTAAAATCCTGGAGGAAGAAAAGCAGGCTATTTCGTGAGCCAGCTTCTGCTTAATCACGGCCAGGACCTGTAGCCGCCACAGATTGCTTCAGACAGGCTTTTTCAGGGAAGTCCGGTCGGGCTTGTTTATGACGCGTCATGGCCTGGTTTTGGGCCGGGTCCAAGCCGGCAGGAAGGACAGAGCGGGCCTCCAGAGCAGCTCAAAAAACGGTCAGCCCTTTACGGCTCTAAGTAAAGATTTTTCCTATACTTAGGGTTGACAAAGGGTTATGACTTCTATAGTATAGAAAGCTATTCTTCAATCAACATAATCAATGGAAATTATCGTCGCCAGAAACAGCGGTTTTTGTTACGGAGTCAGGCGGGCCCTGCAGCTTGCCCGGAAGACCGGGAAAAAGGCTCGCCGGGGTATTTTCAGCTGGGGCGAAATCATCCACAACCCGGAAGTCATCCAGGAATTGGAAAAGGAGGGCATCCAGGTGGCCACTTCGCTGAGCCAGCTCCAGGCGGGAGATACCGTCATCATCCGCAGCCACGGGGTATCTCCGGCCGTCTACCGGGCTCTCAGGAGAAAAAAGGTCAAGCTGGTGGACGCCACCTGCCCCATCGTCAAAAAAATCCAGCAACTGGTGGACCGGCTGAGCCGCCAGACCGGCGAAATAATTATCGTGGGTAACAAGAACCACCCGGAAATCCAGGGTTTGCTCGGTTACAGCCGGAAAAAAGCCCTGGTGGTGGAAAACGAAGAGCAGGCCCGGACTCTCCCCTTCAAGAAAAAGAGAGCCGTCCTGGCCCAGTCCACCCAGGATGGACAGCTCTTCAGCCAGGTGGTGGCAGCCCTGGTGGAGAAAACGGCTGAGTTGCAGGTCTACAACACCATCTGCCAGTCAACCCGCGTCCGCCAGGTGGCCACGGCCAGGCTGGCCGGAGAGGTTGAAGCCCTGCTGATCATCGGCGGCAAAAACAGCTCCAACACCAACAAGCTCTACCAGATTTCCCGCCGGCTGCTGCCCAGGACCTATTTCATTGAATCACCGGAAGAAATAACCCCTGACATGCTTCA
>DMVN01000059.1 GCA_003476685.1 Acidobacteriota bacterium
CCCTGGAAAATGGGGCCGCTCCGGGGATACAGAGCCTTTTCCCTGGGCAATGCCGGCTATGACTCGGATATTTATTATGGCTTCCAGGAGGAAGAATATCCTGACTTCACCTTCACTGCTGGACCGGCTTTCCAGTGGCTGGTGCCCCTGAAAAAACTGGTCATTTTCGACAGCTACCAGTCGTTGCAGGGTGCCTTTTACGTCAAAAATGAAAAGGAAAGAGCCTTTAACTTCAGGACCAACAACCAGGTGCACTTTCTTTTCAAGAAAGCCTACGGCAAGACGGCTTTCAGCTATAACAACACCCGCCGTCGCTTCAGCCCGGAATTGATCCTGAATATCAGAGAGGAAGAAATCGCCTGGAATGGCCTGTTTCTGTGGCAGTTTTCCAGGGCGGGGGCAGTGGCCTGGCAGCTCAGCACTTCCAGGTTTAATTACAGAAATGCCGAATTCGAAGGCATTTCGATTGACCGGGAACTCAACCGCCGGGAGATATATGCCGATACCTTCCTCTATTTTCAGCCTAATCTCAGGTACCGATTTTTCCTCAACGGCCAGATGGGCTTTTATAATTTCAAATACCTTGATTCAAGAATAAAAGACAGCCGGAGCTATGCCGTCCTGGGAGGCCTGGAGTTTACCCCGGAGCTTTCCCCGACCGGAGCCACTTTCCAGGGTGGTTTCAGTATTGGCTACATTTACCTTGACCCAAAAAGCCCCGCCTATGAGGCCGCCTCGGACATCGTGGGCAGCGGCTCGGTCACAATTAATCTCAGCCGCTCCCTGAGCCTCAGGGGCTATTATGCCAGGGGATTCAGCGTATCAATCTATTCAGCCTTATTGCATTACCTAAACACTAGCTACGGTGGCGGCTTTACTTTCCGCCTTAGTGATAAGGTGAGCCTGGGCAACAATCTTACTTTTGGTCAGGCCGAGTATCCTCTGGGAAGAGAGGGGCAGGAAACCGCTCCCACCTATAAATTCACAACTCTTTCGGCCAATATCGGGATAAGATTAGGCAAGGAATGGAACCTCGGCTTTTTCGGGAATATGAGTCAGAGAAAAATTCTACCGGCGGAGCAAAAACTCAACCGCTTTTTTATCGGCTTAAACCTGACCTTTGGCTCTGTCCCGGGCGAAAATGCTTTGCCAATTCCTTCCCTGTTATGATATTAAAATATAAATGGCTTAAAACGACAAAATATATGAAAGCAATTGGATGGAGTAAGGACAGAATGAATAGCCGCTCAAAACTTCAGGCAATAAAATTTCTTCTCATTTTAGTAGCCCTGATTTTTTCTTCGGGCGCTGGATTTTCCCAGGAGCAGGCCGAGCCGACCAAGGCGGCCCAGGTCATTGATTACCGGATAGGAGCCAAGGACCTGCTGGAGATAAAAGTTTACGAGCTGCCCGAGCTGAACCAGACGGTCAGGGTGGCCGAAGACGGGACAATTACCCTGGCGGTAATCGGCCCGGTTCCGGCTTCCGGGTTGACCGCCCAGGAGCTGGAAAAGAGAATAGCGGCCATCCTTGATGAAAAATATACCAAAGGCGCCCATGTGACAGTTATCATCCGGGAGCATCAGAAAATTGCCGTTCTGGGTGCGGTAGGACGTCCTGGCCTGTACGAGATGGCCGGCCCCACCACCCTGCTCCAGATTCTGTCGGAAGCCGGGGGGCTGACCCAGCAGGCCGGTAAGGAAATCCACATCCTCAGGCAGCAGGATAACGGCGAAAAAGAAAGAATCGTGCTGAATGTAGATGAGCTGCTTAGAAGGAGCAATGACACCAATATCCTGCTTAAACCCAAGGATGAGATAATCGTGCCCTTCGACCAGACCCTGACTGTCTATGTTTACGGGGAAGTCAGAAATCCCGGGGCCATCCAGTTCCTGGAATCCAAGAAACTAACCCTGCTTCAGGCCGTAGCCCAGGCCGGCGGTCTGACTGAGTGGGCTAATGCCGTCCAGGTCCTGGTTAAAAGGAAGGACCCCCAGACCGGCAAGGAAAAGAACCTGTGGTTTAACCTAAAGAAGATAATAGACGGGAAACGACCGGACTTCCCCCTTCAGGATGGGGATGTTATTGTGGTTAAGTAATAACTAAGATATCGCCAGGCAGATCGGAAAACGGCAGCAACCTCGAGCCAAATAAAAAAATAAAAGAGATGATAGGAAAGAACAGCAAGTGCGAAATTAAACATTCAGGATAAATCATGGATAAAATAACTCCGACAACCCCGACCACCGGCGCCAGGCAGACCCAGCAGAACCTGCTGGAACAGATTCTTTACTACTGGCACGCCGTCCTCAGGTGGAAATGGACCGGCCTGACCGTGGCCGTACTGATTGTGGCCCTGACCCTTGTCTATATCCTCATCTCCCCCCATATCTACACCGCCAGCGGGACCATCTGGATTGACGAGACCCAGAGCGTCCTGCCCTTTGAAGAGCTGAGCCGGTTGAGCGGCGGAATAAATTCTCAGAGTCATGCTATGCTGCTCAAAAGCCGGTCGCTGGCCGCTGATGTCATCGAAAAGATGAAGCTTCATAGCCACCCGGAATTCATCGCCCCAAAGCTGCCTGTAAAACTGCAGAAAGAAGGAGTGCAACCGGATAACCCGGTTTTCAAGGAAAGGCTCATTGATGAGTTTATCGAGAGTCTGAATGTTTCCCCCTTAACCGGAACCAAGTTAATCCAGGTCAGCTTCAACCACAGGAATCCAGAGCTGGCGGCCGAGGTCCTGAACACCCTGCTTGACTCCTACATTGAAATGCTTATCAAGAGAAAATACACTGCTTCCGAGCAGGCTACCGAATTCCTGAGCACCCAGATTTCAGCTCTGAGGAAGGACATAGAAGAGGCCGAGAAGAAGCTGGCCGAGCTGGGAACGGCCCAGGGCATTCTGCCGCTGAGCTCGGCTGAAGCCCCCCTAATCCAGAAAATCACCGAAGTTAACACCGCGCTGACCGCAGCCACCCTCGACCGGGTCAATAAATTCAGCGCCTACAACCAGCTCAAAGCCCTGCGACCGGAGGAACTGCCAGAATCGCCTTCTAACCCGGCCATCGCCCGGCTGCGCGAGCAATACGCCCTTTTGAGCCGGGAATACGCCAGGCGCCTGGCCACCCTGAAGCCCGAATATCCCGAGATGCAGAAGTTGAAATCCGAGATAGAAGCCACCTACGACTCCTTGACCAGGGAAAAAGAAAACCTTATCAAAACTGCCTACGCCGAGTACCAGGGGGCTCTGGCCAAGGAGCAGAACCTGCAGAAACTGCTGGATGACCTCAAGGCCCAGGCCTATAAAGCCAACAGCACTGCCATCCTCTATAACAGCCTGAAAATCGAAACCGACAACAAGAAAGCCCTGCTGGAAGCCCTGTCCAAGAGGCAGAGCGAAACCGACCTGGCTTCCAGGCTGAAAGACCTTCAGGCCTTAAATGTCTGGATTGTGGACCGGGCTTCTCCTCCAGTTAACCCCTCCTTTCCCAACCGTCGCAAGACTTTCATCATCGGGGTTCTCCTGGCCCTGATAGGCGGCGCCGGCACCTCGCTATTCATAAATTACCTGGTGGCCACGGTTAAGTCATCGCGGGATATTGCCCAGGCTACGGGCTGGCCGACTATCGGCACCATCCCGGCTTTTGAAAAAGAATTTAAGCCCCGTGGACCCCGGGCTGAGTTCAGGACACTGTCCGGCCTGCTGAAAGGCAGACCCGGAATTCTGGATAAAAAGAAAAAGAAGAAACACGACACACCCAGGCCCAAGTCCGTCTCCCTGAAAACCGAGGAGGGGGCCCCTGAAAACGATAAGAATAACCACCAGATCGAGCTCATCATCCAGCGCGAACCCCGTTGCATCCAGTCGGAAGCCTTCCGCTCTATAAGGACTTCCCTATTGCTATCCTTTGACTCCCCAACCCGGAAGGCCCTGATTTTCTCCAGCCCACTGAGCAAGGACGGCAAATCATCAGTAATTTCCAACCTGGGGCTGGCCCTGGCCCAGGCCCACAAACGGGTGGTCATAGTTGATTCTGACCTGAGGAAACCGCGGCAGCAGGAGATTTTCAACGTGGATTACACCTGGGGCCTGACCCATTTCCTGAGCTCCATCGTTGATGCCTCAGAAATAATCAGGCCTACGGCTTATACCAATCTGTTCGTAGTCCCTTCCGGTGTCACGCCTTCTGACCCACTTGAAGTTATGTTTTCAGAGAAGATGAGAGCTTTCATCACTTTCCTGAAGCAGCAGTTTGACTTTGTTCTTTTTGACTCGCCCCCCGTTTTAGCGGTGTCCGATGCCCTGGTGCTCGGCAAGCAGGTGGATGGGCTGATTTTAGTGGTCAGGGCTGGCCAGACCCCGGTTAATGCCCTGAAGCAGGCCCGGAACAAGATTGAAGACCACAAAATCAACTGCCTGGGAGTGATCATAAACGGCGTCAGCCTCCTGGAACAGGAGGGCTATTACGCCCGGCAGTATTATCATTATTCCAAGCCACTGTGAGGACAGCAGCGGGCCGGGATTATTAAAGTTCCGGGCTGGAGTGGTTGAACCTGGCTGAGCCAGGCGCATAAATAGATTTAACGGCCTTGAATTCGGCGCAACCGACCCTGAAATCGAAAGTTACAAAACAGGCCTTAAACACAAAAAGATGACCTTAATTTGATTTTGACAAAAAAGAGCCGTTATTATATAAAAAGATTACTGTGCATCAGGATGTTATTGGCAATAACAGTTAAGCAAGGAAGCGATAAATGGCCGAAAAACCCATTCTCCAGGTTTTGGACAAGGTCCAGGACGACTTCTTCAACCATCTCCTGGACTATACGACCGATGGCTGCGTTCTGCTCGACCGGGACAAGAAGATAGTTTTCTGGAATAAAGCGGCTGAAGACCTGACTGGTTTTACCAGGGAAGAGATGCTCGGCAAATCCTGCCAGTCTGAAACTCCTCTTTACACCGATTATTCAGGCCAGAATATCTGCGCCTCAAGCTGTCTCTGTGACAAAGCCCTCAAGGAAAAAAGGCCGCAGGTGCTGGATGTTTTCATCCAGCATAAAGCGGGCTACCGGCTGCCGGCCAGGTTGAAGGCCCTGCCGGTGATGAACTCCGAGGGCCAGGCGACTGGAATAGTAGAACTATTCACCAGCTCTTCCCCGGCCATAACCATTCCCCTGCGTGTGCCGGAGCTGGAAAAGATGCAACTTCTGGACCTTGATACCGGCATTCCTAACCGCCTCTACATGGAAATGTATTTAAAGAACAAGATCGCCGAATACCAGAAATATAACCTTCCCTTTGGACTGATCTATGCCGATATCGACAATTATAACAAGATTCAGGAGAGGTTCGGACGGTTCAACGGAGCCAAGCTCATCCGGATGATCGCTCGCACCTTGCAGAAAAATATCCGTTACCTGGACATGGTAGCCCGCTGGGACAACGAGGAATTTATCATCTGCCTGTTGAATATCGACGAAAACCGCCTGGATATAGTAGCCAACAAACTGCGGCTGCTGGTGGCCGAATCCTACATAACCGTGGAAACAGGACTGCTGAACGCCACCATTTCTATGGGTGCCAGCCTGGTGCAGCGGTTCGACACGGTAGAATCTCTAGTGAAACGGGCTGAGCAGCTGATGCTCCACAGCAAATGGCTCGGTCGCAACCGCGTCTCCCTGACTTTCACCCAGAAAGAAACCTGAGCCGGCTCCCCTTCTGAGCTCCTGCCAAAGAGCCAGGCCTTATGATTTCTCATTACCGGGGTTGAATTACATCCAGTAATTCTGGCCGCCGCAGTAAACAGGCTCCCGCCCCCGTTCCCCTCCATAATTCCCCCACCCCACCCAGGGGGCAGGGGAGGTTCCTGAGACACATAGCGGAGGGGG
>DMVN01000186.1 GCA_003476685.1 Acidobacteriota bacterium
ACCAGCCGGGCTTATTTTGCCCGCAGTATTCTCCATGATTTTATCAGCCTGCAGGAACAAACCGAATCGCCAACCCCAGAAATGCCGGAGGACCTGGTTTTCTGGATCAGCAGCACCCTCAACAACGACGTCAACCTGTTTAAGAACGGACGGCTGCTGTCATCCAGCCGGCGGGAATTTTTCGAGACCGGGCTGTTTTCTGAAATGATGGACGGCGAAACTTATTTCAGGCTGGCCTGGCAAAACCAGCCGCTGGTGGTCAACCGCAGGGCTTTCGGCCGCTATTCCTACCAGACCCTGACCATCCCCTACCGCTACCAACAGGACACTTATTTTTTGAACCTGCCGTTTCCCTTCGAAAGACAGGAAATCTCCCGGGCCCGGGCCGAGCTGTTTGAATTTTTCCTGTTTACCTCCGTCTTTTTCATCCTGCTGATCGCCTTCCTGGTGGCTACCATCAAAAAAATGGTGGTGCTGCCGATTAACCAGCTCATCCGGGCCACCCAGGAGGTAAGCCTGGGCAACCTGGACGTCCGGGTTGAGCACCAGGCCCGGGACGAGCTCAAGAGCCTGGTCGAGGGTTTCAACAACATGGTCGAAAACCTGAAGGCCCATGAAAAAGAACTGGCCGAATTGAGCCAGCGGGTGGCCTGGACCGAAATGGCCAGGAAAGTTGCCCACGAAATTAAAAACCCGTTGACCCCCATTCAGCTTTCGGCCGAGCACATCCTCAAGGTCCACGCCGATAAGCATCCCGACTTTGACCGGGTGCTCCAGGAATCTATTTCCTACATCATCTCTGAGGTCGAGAATCTGAGGCGGATTGCCGGGGAGTTCATGACCATTGCCAGGGACAGCGGAACCATCAAGACCAGGTTTGACCTCAAAGAACTGGTTCAGGAATTGCTCCGGCCCTTCCAGCAGACCCTGACCGACCGCATCAGCTTCAGCCTGCGCCAGTCTGGCCATGATTTTGAACTCCTGGGTGACCGGGGCAAGATGAAGGTGGCCCTCCGCAATATCCTGATAAATGCCATTGAGGCCATCAAGGGCAAAGGCCGGATTGAAATCAACCTGAAGGAAGCGGGCCAAGAGCTGGTGGTGGAAATCAAAGATAATGGCTGCGGCATTCAGCCGGAAATGGTCGACCGGATTTTTGAGCCTTACTTTTCCACTAAAGAAAAGGGTACCGGTCTTGGACTGGCCATCTGCAAGAGAATAGTTGAAGAACACGAGGGGTCGATCCGGCTGGAAAGCCAGCAGGGTAAAGGAACCCGGGTGATAATAACCCTTCCCCGCAAGCAACCGGAGTGAAGCTCCGTGTTTGGCTAACACCCAGATTTATGGCAAAATAGCTGTTAATGGCTCTGAAAATGAGAGGTTAAGATGAGAATCCTGGTCACCTATTACAGCCTGACTGGAAATACCAGAACGGTGGCAGAAGCCATTTTTGAGGCTCTGCCCGAAACCAAGGAACTGAAACCTCTGGCTAAGGTTAATGACCTTTCAGCTTACGACCTGGTTTTCATCGGTTTTCCGGTGCACAGTCACAGTGTACCGGCCAGAGTGGAAACTTTTTTGAAGCAACTGCCAGCCGGCTTGAAGACAGCCATTTTCATGACCCACGGCTCAATACCTGGAACCAGGCTATCCAGGGAGGCCATGGAGCAGGCCCTGATATTGGCCTCCGGCACCAGAATACTCGGGACCTTTAGCTGCCGCGGCAAGGTCTCGGAACAGGCCCTGGAGATTCTCAGCCGGTCGCCCGAACACGAACTCTGGACGGAAATGGCCGTCACCGCCAGAAACCACCCCGACCGGCACGACCTGGAAGACGCCCGGGCTTTTGCCCGCTGGATTGTCAGCCTGGCCAGGCAGTGAACAGCTCAGCCTGGCGGTCAGCTGTGCCTGATTCTTTCAAACCCGGAAACGGTCACCACTTCCAGAGTCTGGCCGGTTTCCTTCTCCAGCTGGTCCAGCAACAGGTTTAAACCCAGGGTGTCGCTGGCAATGTGGCCAGCCACAATTACGTTCAGGTTGGCTTTCTTGGCTTTTTCCAGGGCTTCTTCGCTGTAATGCATGCCCACCAGGGTGCTGATCCCGGCGGCGGCCTGTTTTTCGTAGATATCCCTGGAGCCTTCGGTGCCACCGGTCATGTCCACATAAATTTTACCTGCCCGGCTGTTTTCTGAACCGGACAGAATCCTGGGCGGGACTGAATTCCGGCTGGAATTCCGGTATTCAGGAATTTCTTTCAGGATGTTCAGGACGTCTTTCAACCGTTCCGGAGCTTTTTGCTGAAAGAGGTCGGTTAAATATCTGGTAACACAATTATCGGCTGGAGTATGGAAGCAGGCCAGAGGTAGATTCAGCAACCGGGCCACATCCACTGTCCGGTTATGGTTAACCGGAAGAAGCCGTCTTTCAATCTCCCCTATTCTCTTTTCCAGGAGCTGCTCGGCGACACTGGGTGTCACCCCGAAAGCGCTCAACAGGTCAACCTGCAGGGCCATGACCTCCGACAGACGGGCCAGGGCTCGGCCGGAGGGATGATGGGCCAGGACCAGGTCAATTTTTTTCTTCTGATCCCGGTTCAGGATGTAGGCCAGCAGGACCTCGGACCCGTCCATATCAATACCAGCCAGGATACGGCTGACCTCGGCTTCCAGGTCGCCCACCAGCACCCGGCTGTCAGCAAAAGGATTGAACAGCCGGTCCAGGTCAAAATTTTCTTTGTCCTCTGCTTCCAGCTTGTCGTATTTTTCTTTTTCTTCCCGGAGCAGTCGCTCTATTTCCTCCCTGGGCCTGAGGTCATTCTTAATCCCGATCTCGATCGCCAGCCGGTAAAAATCCTTCAGTTTCATCGTTCCTCTCCTGTCTGAAGATTTATCATATCCCCTGCCGGGTTCAGGTATTTCCAGCTTCTGGAAGCCAAGTGTAAACCTTTAAGGCCCAGTTTTTCAACTCTCTCCAGAAAATCAGCCGGGGAGGCGAGCTTCTCCTGGCTCAAGCGGTAAAGTCCGAGCTGCAACCGGCCCAGCTCAGTGGCCAGGAAGCAGATTTCGGCCTCCAGGGTTGCCGGCCAGCCCCGGGGCGGTCTGCGACGGGCCAGGCTCTGCCAGGCAGCCCGCAGCCAGCCAGAAAAACAGGCCGTCAGAAGAAGATAATAGCCGGCCAGTAAAGACTGAAAGTGGCCAGGCTCCAGGCTCAAGACGGGCTGCTGATTCCAATTCGGGCTGGAATCCAGGGGCCATTCACACCTGGCCGGTCTTAAAGGAAAATGGCGCTTAACCGGGCCGCAGTCATAAAGCTTAAAGCTTTTAAGCTCGAGCAAGTAATATGTTGCCACCTGGCTGCTCGCGCTTATTGACTTACCGGCTGCCGGAATCAGGATTTTTTTTAATGGCAGCCCGCTGAAGACAGGCAAATATGGTTTCCTGTGTCTTCCCGAGCTGTCGAGGTCATCGCTCGTGCCTCCGACCATTAGCTGAAAAATCCTTCTGGCCGGAAACGGCAGGAAGAGATGATTAATCTGGTTCGGGGAATTATCCTGGCCCGCTCTGTCACTGGAGAGCTTTTGGCACTCTTTGTCTTCCAGCCCGGAAAGTCCCAGGACTGGGAGAATCAATCCCTGCTGAACAGCCAGTTGTAATCCATATTCCGGGAAGTGAGCAGCCAGCTCTTCTGTTAACCAGACTAACCGCTCAGTTTTCTTATTGCCCGTCAGGAAAAAAGCCCTGTCGCCCAGGATGGAGCTTAGCAGGCGAGAGAGCTCCGGCCTCAGGTCTTTTTCTGTTAAAACAGGTTTATGGCCGGCTGGAGAGTTTTGAGTTCCTGAAGTCAGCTCCCGTATTTTCTCCCTGAGCTGGCAGAGGCTTTCCGGTAACAAGCAATCTATCATTTTCAGGCCAAATATAGCTGTTTGTGACGGTCAAAGCAAGCCGGCTGCCGGCTCCGCTCCGGTATTTGACACCAGCCTGGTAATCGAGTAAATTTTAACCCGTGTTAATTAGATTAATTTTTCTTTTCCTGCTGCTTTATCTTATTTACTTAGTGGTTCGCTTTTTCCAGTCGCTGGGGCAGCCGCCCCGGGCCAACCGCCGTCAGCCTGATTCCCTGCCTAAAAAAACCATGGTCAAAGACGAAGTCTGCAACACTTATATCTCTGAGGACGAGGCTCTCAAAGAAAATTATGACGGCCGGGTTTATTATTTCTGTTCTGAGGACTGCCGGAAAAAGTTTCTGGCCTCAAAAAACAGCACCGGTTGAAAAGCGCTCAGAAGCCGGAAAACTTTATGGAAAAATCGGAAAATTCATCCCGAAAATCTTCCCAGCTGACCTCCACCTCTTCCACCCGGGCCAGCCGCGGGCCCCTTTTGAGCTGAACCAGGAATTGTTCCAGCCTGTCCTTTTCCCCTTCGGCCACCACCTCCACCCGCCCGTCATACAGGTTGCGCACCCAGCCGGTCACTCCAAGGTCGCTGGCCACCTCCTGGGCAAAATAACGGAAGGCCACCCCCTGCACCCGGCCGGAAATGAAAGCATGGAACCTGGCTTTCACGAACAGGATTTTACCACAAAGAAACTGCCGCTAAAAACCCAAAACAGGCTAAAAATATTCCGGATTTTAAGTTAGAATTAGCTTGTGAGAAAAGTACTGCTGACTGTGGCCGGGTTTGACCCTTCCTCCGGCGCCGGAGCCACTCTGGATTTGAGGGTTTTTCGCCATTTTGGTTATCATGGACTGGCTGTCCTTACCGGCATTACCGTCCAGAATTCCAGCCGGGTTTATGGCTACCGAACTCTGCCGCCGCGGCTGGTCCTCGAGCAGTACCGACGGATTAAGTCCGATTTCAGGCTGTCCGGGATTAAAATCGGCATGCTGGGCAGCAAGAAGATAATTCCGGTCATTGGCGAGATAGCCAGAGAAAACCGGTCTCTGCCGCTGGTGGTGGACCCGGTCTTCCGTTCCTCTTCCGGCCGCTGGCTGCTGGAAAAATCGGCCCTTCAGCCTTACCTTAAAGCCATAAGCGGGAAAATAACCCTGATTACACCCAACCTCAATGAAGCTTCCCTGATTCTGGGAGAAAAAATTGACCGGCTGAAAAAAATGGAGGAGGCGGCCCGCAGTATCAGCCACCTGACCTCATCTGCTTGCCTGGTCAAAGGGGGACACCTTCAGGGAATGGCCGTGGACATTCTTTTTGACGGTCGCCGTTTTTACCACTTCCAGAAGAAAAAACTGCCGCTGGAAGTTCACGGTAGTGGCTGTTTTCTGTCCTCGACCCTGCTCTGCTTCCTGGCCGAGGGCTGTTCTCTGCCTGAAGCCTGCCGCCAGGCCTCAGCCGCAGTTTATCGCGGCCTTCAGACTCCCCTTAAAATAAGCCGCCGTCCCCTTTTTGATATTTAGCCACAGTAACCGGCTTAAACTTTCTTCCAATGCTTCATTGCAGACGATAAATTTCTCTTGTTCCATGGAAAGCCAGGCCACATTTATTAAGACCGAACTATTTATCTACGAATCTCAGCACCCGGTCAGGCCTCACCCAGTTTTGGAAGTGGGCCCGAACAAAAGATAAATTATAAGCAACTCGCCTCGGACTGACAGCGATTTATCTGGGTCGCTTCAGTCAATGATTCCCGGCTGGAGATAGTCCTCATTTATATCAGCCAGCTAAGGCTAGCAGGCTATTTCTGCGGCACCAGTTTTTCTGTTCTCTCCAGCACCCGGTTGACGGCTGCTTCCGAAAAAGCCCAGGGATGGTAAAGGCTGTTCAGGTAAAGGGAAATCTGGTCCTGGTAGTGAGGACTCATGAAGTGGCCACTCTGTCCAGAAGTAATCACCGCCAGCGATTTATCCAGGTCAGACAGGTCGACTATCAGCCGGCAGGAAGCCCCGCCGGTTGTCTCATAGCCTTCACCGCTAAAACTGGCCCGGACTGTTGTCCCGTCGCCTATCATCGGATATTTCCCGCAATTGAAAAACCCCAGGAACCATTTCTGCCCGAGAACGTGAGTGTAGCCCAGGCGGTGAAGGGTGGGCCAGTCCCATTTTTCCTGGTTTCGCCCGAATTTGCGGCGCAGGTAATCCAGGGCTTCGAGCAGGGCTTTCTCGATGATTTCTTCCCGGGTTTCCACCTTCTGGGTTTCCTTGAGGTCGAACCAGATGGAATCGGGTTTGTCCAGTATTCTTTCCAGCCCGGCTTCCTTCACCCGGAAATACTCGGCAATTTGATGGTAATAAGAACGGAAATCATCGCTGAAAGTCAGTTCCTGCAGTCTGTCCCAGAAAACCTCGAAGATGGCCGGAGCCAGACCTTCCCGCACCTGGCCCGACCACTGAATCAGGATTTTCCGGGCTTCTTCGGCCGCCGGGTGGCTCAGCCTGATCTGGCTGAGGACTTTCTTGACCCGCTCGCAGCGGCGAGAATAAACATCATTCTGAATGGCGATCAGGCTCTCGACCGAATGCTTCGGTCGGGCGGTGATTAGTTCTTTAATCCTTTCTTCTCTATCCGAAGATAGCCAGTCATAGCCCAGGTAGTGCGGGTACCCATTAGGAGAAATTTTGTTGTTGGCAGTTATGATGAAGCCTGAGGCTGGGTTGAACTGGTTGGGTTTATCTTCCTCGGCCAGGTAGCCGCTCCACAGGCTATCCTCCCTCCAGCCGGGATAAGGATAGACGGCGGTTTCTTTTTTCCTGACCGGAATTTTGCCCGAAAGGTAGTAGCCGATATTTCCGGCAACATCGGCGTAGACAAAATTCTGGGAGGGATTTCCAAAAAGCCTGACCCCCCGGCAGAACTCGTCCCAGTTCCGGGCCTTGTTGATCAGGTACATTCCGGCTACGGTGCTATCACCCTCGTACAGTGTCCAGTGCAGGGTAATGGGCATCTCGCAACTCAGTAGAAAGGGGTTAATCATCGGGCCTTCTTCCACCCAGCGCACCTTCATCACCTGGGGGTCCTTCTGTCCCCGTATCTTGACTTCTTCGCGGCGAAAGGTGAAGGGCTTCCATTCTCCCTTCCGGAAATATGATTCATCATCCCAGTTGACCTGTTCCACGTAGATATCCTGGACATCCACGTAGGAATTGGTCACGCCCCAGGCTATGTATTGGTTATGGCCGATTATTACTATTGGCACCCCGGGCACGGTCACTCCGCTCACGCTGTAATCAGGACATTCCAGGCTGATTTCCATCCAGACTGGCGGCACTGAAATGTTCAGGTGGGGGTCATTGGCCAGAAACGGCTGCCCGGTTTCAGTCAGCTGACCGGAAATTACCCAGTTGTTGGAGCCCATCACCGCTTCCTGGCCCATCCAGCCCAGGTTGAGGTAATCCAGCCTGACTTCCGGGTCGGGCGGGAAATCAATGCCCGGCTCCAGGACTTCCAGCCCCCGCCGCCCGGTCAATTTCATGATGTTCATGCGCGGTATTTCCGAGGTCAGGTCGGCCGCCAGGCTCATGGCCAGTAGGTGTTTCACTCCGAGGGTATCTTCAATCCGCCAGGCTTCGGGCCTGTACCTGAGGACGATGAATTCGGGTGGCCAGTTCCACTTGAGGCTTTCCATGTAGGCATTAACTCCCCGGGCATAAGCCCCCAGGAGTTCCTTCATTTCATCAGATAGTTTCTGATAGTCTCTCTCTATGCCAACCGGGATGCCCAGCACCCGGCTCCGGACATCAAACCGCACCCCCGGCTGGCCCAGAATTTCAGCCAGACGACCATGGGCTATCCGCCTGATAAGCTCCATCTGCCATAATCTCTCCCTGGCCTGGATGTAGCCGGAAGCCAGAAAGAGGTCATGTTCGTTGTCGGCCTTGATGTGGGGAATACCCCACTTATCCCAGTTAACCACCACCCCGGAACGCAGGCCGGGAATCTGGGCGGTGTCTTTTTTGGGCGGAAGCGATGAGCGGAAGGTGAAGTAGATAAGTATGAAGGCTCCCAGCACCAGGAAAAAAACTATGACCAGAAGGAACCTTAAGAGACGATATTTTTTCATCCTTCACTCCTTGCGGCCGCCCGCGGCCGGGATTCTGCGCTGTCCAGGTCGGAAGTTTGAAGTACCCGGTCAGCTTTCTTGAGAACCGACTCTGGAAAACTGATTCCCTGCTTCCGGGCCGCTTCCTGGTTCACAAAAAACCTGACCCGGTCAATGTACTGGAACGGAATCCTGGCCGGACTTTCTCCGTTTTTGATTCTTATGACCAGTTCGGCGGTCTTGTGCCCTATGTCTTCAAAGCCAAAGCCCATGGAGGCGCAGGCCCCGAGTTCGGCTCCGGTAGCAAAAGCGGCGAAAAGCGGCAGCCGGTTTTCAGCCGCCAGCTTGCCGATGACCTGAAAATTGGCGTTAATGGTATTATCAGAAACCGGGAACAGCACCTCCACCCGGTCCCGGGCCAGGGCCTGAACGGCCTGGACAATATCTCCGGCTCCGGCGATGGGCTGGCTGATTATTTCCAGGCCCAGTTCAGAAGCCGCTTCTCTCATCAACTCCAGGTAATATTCGGAGTTAATTTCAGAAGGTGTCCAGATGGTGCCTATTTTTCGGACCGCCGGAAGCAGTTGGTGAATCAGGGCCAGGACCTGTCTGATGGGCGCGGTGGAACAGACTCCGGTTACTCTCGGGTCATGGTCTACCGCCGTCCGTCCGGCTCTGACAATGTAGGGATTGGCCACGGAAGAAAAAACCACCGGCTGCTCGCTGGAAGCAATCAGAGCCGCCTGGAGAGCAGCCGTGGAAATCGGCACCAGCAGGTTGGCCCTGGCCGCCAGGCCCTGGACCAGCTCCGGCAGGACCGCCACCTGCCCGCCGGCCTCCCGGACGATGATTTCCAGCGGCTGGCCGCTGCTTCTCTGGTACTCTTCCAGTTTCTCCTGCAACCCCTGCAGCACCTGGAGAGAGGTCGGAGAATTGTAAGCCAGAATTATGCCCACGGTATAGTGGTTCTTAACTTTCTCTGCTCTCTCCATTTTTTCTTTACAACCTGTTAGCACCATGACCAGACTGATAACCAGCAACGAAAACCATAATAAGAGACGCTTGGCTGACAAAGTTTTTCTCACTCTCATTGTTTAAATTAAATTTTATTCCGAAAAAACCAGTTTTTCCCAGAGATTATCCTCAATATTACCGCCGCTGACGATAGCTACCAGCTTCCTGCCTGAAAAAAGCTCGGGATAGGAGCGGATTCCAGCCAGCGATAGGGCTCCGGCTCCTTCCACCTGCTGGCGGTGATGACGGAAACAGATGATGATGGCTTGAATGATGGCTTCCTCGGTAACGGTCAGGAGGCGGTCGACATATTTCTGGATGAGCTCGAAGGTTATGGAGTTATCCTCCAGCCCGCCGGCCACGGCCTCGGCTATGGTGGGTTTTTCCGGGAAATTATTATCCAGCCGTCCCTGGAGCCACGAATGCTTGATAAAAGCAGAATTTTCAGGTTCAATCCCGGTGATTATTATAGACGGATTTTTTTCCTTCAAGTAGCAGGCTATCCCGGCAATCAGCCCTCCCCCTCCCACCGGCACCACCACTTCTTCCACCTCAGGCCAGTCAGCCCAGATCTCCAGGCCGCAGGTTCCCTGCCCGGCAATTACTTCTTCATCATTATAGGGAGAAACAAAAACCAGACCCGCGGACCGGGCTGCTTCCCGGGCCAGCTTTTCAGCCTGCTGGCACGGCCCGTCAACCAGATTGAGCTTCACTCCGTAATCTTCCAGATATCCTTTCTTGACCGCAGAAATGGTACGGGGGACATAAAGTTCCAGCCGGAGTTTTTCCTGGCTGCAGACATGGGCGGCAGCCAGGCCATGATTGCCGGTGGAAGCCGCCACCACACCCTTCTGCCGGCAAGATTCCAGGTTGGCCAGAATCTTATTGCTGGCCCCACGGATCTTGAAAGAACCGGTGGGTTGGGTGTTTTCCCACTTCAGATAGACTTTTGAGCCAAGCCGGGCCGATAGTTCCAGCGATTCCGACAGGGGGGTGTGGAGAGCATAGCCCCTGATTCTGACCGCAGCCTCTTCAATTTTTCTGGCGAGCAGCACGTTCATCAGACCCAAAGGGCTTTTTTTTATCTTCATTTCACTTATAACATAAATTTGACTCAAGGTTAATCTTAACTTATAGTTGTAGCCTGGAAATCATCAAGGCTCGGCCATTTAGTCAACGACCATGAAAGCCAGACCGGCTACTGCCACCACCGGCCGCCAGGCCCAAAGCTTCCGCGGTTACATCCAGGTCTACACCGGCGAGGGCAAGGGAAAAACCACAGCCGCCCTGGGGCTGGCTCTGCGAGCCGCCGGCCATGGTTTCAGGACCTACATCGGGCAGTTTCTCAAGGGTCAGCCGAGCGGAGAAATCCTGGCCGCCAGGAAGCTGTCTCCCCTGATTACTGTGGAACAGTTCGGCCGGAAAAAATTTTTGAAGGTGACAGAAAATTTTGAAGAGGAAGATTACCACCTGGCCGAGGCCGGACTGAAAAAGTGCCTGAAAGCCATGCTCAGCGGTCAATACCGGATCGTGGTGCTGGATGAAATCAACGTGGCTCTCAACCTGGGGCTGCTTAAAGAGAAGCAGGTCCTGGAATTTCTGGATAGCAAGCCGGAAGGGGTCGAGGTTATCCTGACCGGGCGCTACGCTCCCGAGTCCATCCTGGCCCGGGCTGACCTGGTCACCGAAATGGTCTGCCGGAAGCATTATTATGATAGCGGTATCAGGGCCAGGAAGGGGATTGAAAAATAAATTCTGTCCAGCCAGTTGTGGCCACGCTTAGAGGCCTTTCACCAGTAAGGTGGTTCCTGGCCTGGTTTCAATAACGGTAACAGCATCCTCAATGCTAATAAGCTCGTGATATCTGTCCAGTAAGCCTTTGGATTTTCCTGTTTTATAAACTCACCTTTTCGGCTAATATATTAGATGATTGCCTTGAATCTAAATAATTCTGTGAATACAGCATTAAAATGAACCTGACCAGGGAACGGTTCCAGCAGCTGGTGGGAGAAGCCATGCGGAATATACCGAAAAGATATCTCCGGCAGATAAAGAACGTGGCTGTGCTGGTGGAAGATTATCCCCCTCCGGGACAACCCTTGCTCGGACTATATCATGGTGTTCCCTTGAAGCACCGTGGTTCATATTACGGAAATGTTCCGCCTGATGTCATTGTGTTGTATAAAATTCCAATTGAGAGCCTCTGCCAGACTGAAGACCAGGTCAGAGAAAAGATTGAAGAAGTTCTGCTGCACGAAATTGGCCATTATTTCGGGATGAATGAAAAAGAATTAAGAGAAATAGAAACCTTAAGAATGAGAAGGGAAAAGAAGCCATGAATTTCACAAGCAGCAGGAAAGCTTCTGACCCGAAAAAGAAAATAAGCAGCTGAAAATGGAGGAATAAAGAAATGGAAAAAAAATTTAAAGGCATTTTTGCCGCTCTGACCACTCCTTTTTCCAACGGTCAAATCGCAGTAGATAAACTTCGGGAAAACATTGAAAAATTTAATCAGACTGGTTTGGCTGGCTACATCATCATGGGTTCTACGGGAGAAGCACCTTTTGTGAATGATGAAGAAGCAGAAATGCTGGTCAGAGAGGCCAGAAAAGCCGCCAGCCCGGAGAAATACATCATCGCCGGCACCGGACGCGATTCAGCCGAATGGACCGTTAAATTAACCAACCGTCTGGCTGAAACTGGCGCCCAGGCGGCACTCATCAAGCCACCGTATTATTACAAGAGCCGGATGAACTACACCGCTCTTAAGACCTATTATTCAGAAGTGGCCGACCGGG
>DMVN01000242.1 GCA_003476685.1 Acidobacteriota bacterium
TTCCAAAATTCTCTGGTTAAAAAAGCATGAACCTATAAATTATGCCCGGCTGAGGCTGGTTCTCCTGCCCCATAACTACCTGAACCTTTACCTCACCGGCCGTCCTCATATGGAATACGGGGATGCCTCGGGAACCGGCCTGATGGACATCAAAAACCGCTGCTGGCACCAGGAAGCTCTGCGGGCCATTGACCCCGAACTGGAAGGAAAACTTCCGCCCCTTTCCCACCCGGTCGAACCGGTCGGATATATCCGGCCGGAAATAGCCGCCAGGTTCGGCCTGGGCCGGGTCCTGGTGGCTGCCGGCGGCGGCGATAACATGATGGCCGCCGTTGGCACCGGCAACGTTAGCCCCGGTCTGCTGACGGTCAGCCTGGGTACCTCGGGCACCGTATTCTCCTACTCGGATAGACCATTCCTCGACCCCGAGGGAGAAATTGCCGCTTTTTGCGATAGCACCGGGGGCTGGCTTCCCCTGCTCTGCACCATGAACGTTACCAACACCACCGAATTGCTGAAAGAACTTTTAGTCATTAATAATGAAGAGCTGGAAGCCCTGGCCACCAGCACTCGACCCGGAGCAGCCGGTCTGATTTTTCTGCCCTTTGTTGACGGAGAAAGAGTTCCGGTCCTGCCTCAAGCTTCGGGGGTCTTTTTCGGCCTGACCCGACAGAATTTCAACCGGCAGAATCTGGCCCGGGCAGTCATAGAAGGAACAGTCTTAAATCTCGGCTACGGACTTTCCCGCCTGAAAGGGCTCGGTCTTGAGGCCAGGGAAATCAGGGCTACCGGCGGCGGGGCCAGAAGCCGGACCTGGTTGCAGGTGCTGGCCGATGTCTTTGCCAGCCCGGTAGTAACCCTGAAGGAACCGGAGTCAGCCGCCTATGGTGCCGCCCTGCAGGCCATCTGGTGCTACCGGAACCAGAAAAATGAACCGGTCCCCCTGGCTGAACTGGTCGGGGAGATGGTTAAAAAAGATGTCCTGGCCGCCAGCCCTCAACCTGAAAATCTGGCTCTCTACCAGGAACTTCAGGCCAGGTTTAACTCACTCTGGCAGACACTATCGGCTGAATTCAGCGCCCAGCGCCGGCTGGTCAGAACCAGGTTTTAATGCTTGTGCAGGTCTTTATGCATTATTCTCCGGGCCAGGATCTTTCTTTCTTCGGGCAACAGCAGGGCCAGCTGCTGGCTGAGGTTTTCGTCTTCCTCTTCTTCCAGCATCCGGGCCACATAGTCAATTATGCTCGAGGGAAAGACCAGGTCGCGCTCGTACAGGTCTCGTTTTTCTCTGAGAACCCGGGCTGATTCCTGGCAGCTTCCAGGAAGCTGTTTCAGGCTTTCCAGCAATTTTCTGTCCCTGAAGATATTCCCGCTAACATACAGATTTTCAGCCAGCTCAGCTGCCTGTTTGCCCCAGATGCCAGCTGTCTCCGGGTTGAGAGCCCAATCAGCCGCCATGGTCAATCCGGCCAGGAAAAGATGAATCAAAGCGCTGCCGTCAGCCGTTCTCATCTCCACTGTCTGGCGGCTTTCCGGGGATTCAAAGGATTCCATTTCCCTGGGATTGACCAGGGCTGACAGGTGACTGACCCTGGTCCAGCCCAGCGGCACCCTGATCATGGCGCTGCGGTTAAGGTCGCTCCAGCAGACCCGGGTGGGGGCTTCCTGGTTGGGCACCAGCCTAAAATAAGAAGAGGCCACGGTGTTGCCAAAGGCAGTCAGGGAATCGGCATAATGGCAGAGGCCCCCGATGAGCAGCCGGGCTTCCCGGCTGAGGCTGCCGTCCGGACCGGTCATAATATTTTTCCCTTCGCGTTTCAGTTCCAGGTGAAAATGGAGGCCGTTGCCGGCAATTCCCTCTTCCAGCTTGGGGGTGAAAGTGGCCACCAGGCCGTGGCGGTAGGCCACGTTGCGAATAATCCAGCGGGCCAGGACCAGGTGCTCGGCGCATTCTTCCACCGGTTCTGGCAGGAATTCAATCTCCATCTGCTCGGCGGTCTTGCCGTTGATTTCTTCTACCTCGCTTTCCACCCTTTCCAGGTATCCCACCTCGCTGTGGGCGTATTTAACCGCTCCGGAAAGCTGGGTTATCAACCTGACCATTTCGTCCAGCACGTAACCGCTCTTTACAAAGGGAGAAGAAGAATGATAGCCCCTCTGTTTCTGGGCAGGATAAATCCTGGGTTGGTCGCTCAACAGGAAAAATTCCAGCTCGCCCAAAGCCCTGAGTTCCAGACCGGTATGCTCCCTGAAAACCTGATGGGCCTTGAACAGGATATTATCCACGGTAAACCGCACCGGCAACCCCTCTCCGTCCAGGTAGCGGCAGATGAAATCCAGGCTCCTGTCATCAAAGGGGTTGAGAAAAGCCGACCGGTAAACGGGAACAACATACAGGTCGGATAGCCCGGCATCCACCAGTCCCTTGTAAAGGGAAGACCCGTCTACCCTTTCTCCCTCGGCCAGGATGGTTTCGGCCTGGGTGGGGCTGGCCACGGGGATTTTGAGCTCCTTGAGCTTGCCATCCAGACCGATGTAATGGAAGGTAATCTTCTCCAGTTTTTTTTCCTCAATGAGCTTGAGAAAATCCTGCCGCTTGAACTCTTTGGGTTCCTTGTCCAGCAAAACTGCTACTGGATTGGACAGGGCATAGGACCTTTTAGATACCATCTTAACCTTCCTTATAATATTTTTTTTATAATTCCGGCCGACCGGCAAAAGAGCTAATATTTTAAGTCAAATCAAGCAGTTCTGACAAGCCCCGGTCTGTCCGGCTGTTATTCTGCCATAATTTAGTCGCCCCAGTCTGAACTAAGTAGATTAATCAATAGAGTAAATAAGGCTGTCTTAACCTGGCGAACTCTTCCAGGCCAGGCTTCAGTTCCCGGACTATTTCCTCAGGCGACCGGCCTGCCTCCAGGGCCAGGCGGACATCCGAATTGCCCATAATTTTATCAAAATAATCGGGATGAAATTCAAACCGGTCCGGGTACATTTGTTTGATGGTAGCCATTATCCAGAGGGCCGTCAGGAACGGCCGGAAGGATTGGCGGTCGGTGACATGAAGCTGGCAGCCGCCGCACAACTGGCCGCGGTACTTGGAAAACCAAGGAGTAAACCAGGCTTCCCGGAATATAACCCCGGGTAGACCGATTTTATTCAGACGCTCGGTCAGTTGATAACCGTCTATCCAGGGAGCCCCGAACAGCTCGAACGGCCTGGTTGTTCCCCTCCCCTCGGAGACATTGGTCCCTTCCAGGTAGACCTGGCCGGGATAGACGACCGCCGTTTCCGGCGTGGGCATGTTGGGCGATGGCATGACCCAGGGACAGCCGGTCTGGTCGAACCACATTTCCCGGCGCCAGCCTTCCATCGGGATAACGGTCAGCCTGGCTTTGGTCGGGAGAAAGCGGTCGTTGAACAACCTGGCCAGTTCTCCGACTGTCATTCCATGCCGCTGGAGAATCGGGTACAGGCCGACAAATGAGCTGAATTCAGGGTATTGAAGCAAGCGGCCTTCCATAATCACTCCGGTAACCGGGTTTGGCCGGTCGAGGACGATGAACTCCAGGCCCAGGCTGGCGCACATCTCCATGGCATAGGCCATGGTGGCAATGTAGGTATAAACCCGGGTACCAACGTCCTGGATGTCGAAAATCAGGACATCAATGCCCTCAATCATGGCTTTTTCCGGCACCTTGCCCGTAAGCTGGGTGTCGAAGGTTCTCATGTATTCATCTATGTTCCTGAGCATACCCGGGTCGGGCTTGAAGGACTGTCCATAAAGGCTGAAAACCGGCAGCTCCAGTTTATCGTCAAAGTAGAAGGGCACGTATTCTCCGGCCTGGGCGTTGCCCCTGATGCCATGTTCGGGGCCGTAAAGCGCCACCAGGTTTACCCCCGGATGTTCTTTAAGCAAGCGGGCGGTAGACCGCAGTTTCCGGTCGACACCAGAAGGGTTGGTAATCAAGCCCACTCTCTTACCCCGGACCAGGTCCAGATGTTTTTCCAGGAAAACCTCCACTCCTGGTTTGACTGCCATCGGCCCGGCTATTTCCGGCTCGGGCGTTTTCTGCGACCGGCAGGAAAGCAGGGGAAAGGCCAGGCAAAAGATAAGGACAGCGACAGAATTCAGGTGCCATTTTCTTTCGCCCGAATTTATTTTCATCCTGACCTCCATTTTTAAGGCCACCATTTTTCTTCTGCTCTGATTATAAACAAAGCTGGCTCAACAAGAAAGAATTTAAGTGGCCTGGTGCCGGCCGGAAATAATGGCGCCCGGGTCTGGCTTGATATTAAGGCAGCCAGATAATAAAATCAGAAGCGCACCAACCACAAGAGAAAAGGTTTTGACCATGAGACAGAAAAGATTATTTAACCGGAAATTCGGCGGCTGGTCGTTGATTCTGGTTGCTATGTTCCTGTTATCCGCCTGCAGCCGACCGGAGCATTTCTTAAAAGACCCAGCCTACCGCCGGCTGGTCCACCGGCAGTTTCAGAAAAGAGCCGAATTAGCCCGGGGCCGGCAGCAGGAGCTTTTCTCGGTGCTGAAAGGTTTGAACCTGGCAGAACGGGAGGCCCTGGAGTTTCTTTACGCTTTCATGCCTTTAAGCGACCTGGCCAACCTCGACGGCCAGTATTTCCTGGAACAGGTCCGGACCGCCTTCCAGGCCAGGCAATATTTTAGCTGGGGTCGGGACATCCCGGACGATATTTTTCGCCATTTTGTCCTTCCCTACCGGGTGAATAACGAAAACCCAGACCGGGCCCGGCAGGTCTTTTTTGAGGAACTCAAAGATAGGATTAAAGGTCTGGATATGTACCGGGCCGCGCTCGAAGTCAACCACTGGTGCCACGAAAAAGTGACCTACCGGTCGACCGATGAGCGAACCTCGGCTCCCCTGGCCACGGTCAAAACAGCCTTCGGTCGGTGCGGCGAAGAAACGA
>DMVN01000193.1 GCA_003476685.1 Acidobacteriota bacterium
GAAAGCCCAGGGTATAATTAAATATGGAAAGGCGGCCGAAGGCCACCAGCCCGATATCACGGCCAGCTGAGCCGTTATCCCGGCCGGGAGCCAGCAGGTCAACCACCCGGGAACGGTTGATGGTCAGGAGCTGACCGGCGGAGGTGGTGCTCTCCAGGCTGAAGGGCACCAGGAACTGACCGACCCGGAGGTTCAATTTCTCATCCAGGATGACTTCGGCCAGGGCGTCGAGGAGGGCCGGGGAGCGGACCAGGTCGGCTTGCAGCTTGAACCGCAGCCTCTTCAGAATATTTCCGCCGAGGCTCAAGCGCGCCCGGCGGACGGAAAAGGTGTCTTCAGCCTCATTGCGGCCGGTAAACAGTAACTGGGCATAGCCGGAAGCGGTTAAGGGCAGGCTGCTCTCAACCACCCCGCGGGTGGAATCCTGGGACCCGGGCTCGGGCGACCAGGCCAGGGCTCCGGCGGGAAGCCAGGACAGGAGAAGGGATAAAATCAGGGCTCTGAGGATAATCATTCTGATTCTTATCATCTTCTGCCGCCTTTCAGGGCTTGCCGGTTGAGGCGCTGCTGTCGGTTCAGAACATCCTCAAAAGTGGTTTTTTCCAGATGGGCTGCCACCATGTCCCGGACCTCTTTCCACAGCCACTTCAGGCCGCAGCGCTCTTCCAGGGGACACGGTTCATGCTCCATAACGCTGACACAGTTGATGGGAGCCAGGGGGCCGTCCATGACCCGGATAACCTCGGCCACGTTGATGGTCGCCGGCGGCCGGGACAGGTAATAGCCCCCGGCCGGGCCTTTTTTACTCTTGACGTAACCGGCCCTTTTCAGGAGAAGCAAAATCTGCTCCAGGAAGGGCTGGGGAATGGCCTGGGCCAGGGATATAATCCTGATGGGCACCGGCCCCTGGCCGTAGCGGGCGGCCAGTTCCAGCATGGCCCGGCTGGCGTATTCACCTCTGGTCGATAACCTCATGGGCTGAACCTCGTTAATAGTTGACTAAATTTATCGACATTATCATATATTCAAAAACCGGCTGTGTGTCAAGCCCTTTTTTGCTGGCTTCGCCACCTGCTAGGTAGGTTTATGGCCGGGCTGAGCCGGCCCGGTTCTGGAAAAGCGGTCGGCCCCCAGGCTCTGGCGCTGAAGATGTAGCTTTGAAGCCAGGGGGGTAGGGATACGGATGGGGATAAGATAAACCGGGGTAAGGGATAAGAACCCTTTATCGCCCCGGGTGTCCATCTTTGGCTGCAGTTTGCCTTTGTCCATTCAATATGGCATCATTTAAGCATCCCAAACGGGAGGTTAACATGAGGTTATCCAGGTCAGGTCAGACCGTTACCTTGCTTTTCTTTTGGCTTTTGGTTTTGGTCCTGTGGCTTCCCGCGGCTGCGCCCCAGGCCAAAGGGCCGCGGGTTGAATTCAGGGAGAACAGCTGGAATTTCGGCCGCATCAAACAGGGTGAAGTGGTTGCCCATGAATTTGTCTTCCGGAATGCCGGCAGCGCGGTGCTGATAGTCAACAAGGTGAGCACCTCCTGCGGCTGTGCCGCCGCTCTGGTTTCTGAGAAAGAAATCGCTCCCGGCCGGGAGGGCCGGATCAAGGTTACCTTTGATTCCAGGGGCTACTCCGGTCAGGTCACCAAGTATGTTTATTTTGAGAGCAATGATCCCAAAAACCCCAGGCTGGAGCTAATGATAACGGCTGAGGTGGAAACCGGACCGGCCCCCAGGATCGAGCTGGAGCCTTACAACCTGGACCTGGGTCTGGTTCTTGAAGGCGAAAGTTCGGAAGCCAGAATCAAGGTCAGGAATAGCGGTCAGCTGGAACTGGTTTTTGATATAGACAATCCTGATTTTGTCATCATGGTCGGCGACCGGAAAATAAATTTTCCCTACAGGGTACCTGCTGGCCGGGAAATTGAGCTGAAAGCCAGGTTACCGGTCAGAGAAGGCCGGACCGGGCCCCAGAGAGAATACCTGCTCATCAAATCCAACGACCCGGCCCGCCCCACCCTGTCGGTTTTCATCAGCCAGTATGTGGTGAGTAAAGAGGAGCTGCGCCGGCTTTTTGAAAAATATGCTCAGGTTCTGGGCATAAAATAATAAGCGGCCATTCACAGGAAGACGGACCCGGCCGCCGAACAATCAGGAGCTCAAGGTACAGCCGGCCCTGAACACAGGTGTTTCAAGATGACAGCTGACAGGAAAATTCTGGTGGTCAGAGTTCAACCCAGAGCCTCGCGTCAGGAGCTTGTCCGCCTGTCGGAAACGGAATACAGGGCCAGGCTCCTGTCAGCTCCGGAAAAAGGCCGGGCCAACCAGGAGCTGCTGGAACTGCTGTCAGACAGCCTGCACCTGCCCCGGCAGCGGTTAAAGATAATAAGGGGGGAGAGTTCCCGGGTGAAGTGGGTAGAAATCAGCTGACGGCTGCTGGGTTTTTGTGGTTGTCCGGGCTGGCCGGAATGAATAGAATTTAGGCTGGATTGAACTCTCTGCTCCGGGAGTCGGCCATGAGCTACTTAAATGTCTTGAGCCTGGCGGGCATTTTCCTTCTATCTTTCCTGGCCTGGTTGTTTTCTTCCAGCAAAAAAATAATAAACTGGAAGGTGGTGGGCTGGGGGTTGGGGTTACAACTTCTTTTTGCTTTTTTTATTTTCCTGGTGCCGGCCGGTGGCAAAATCTTCCTGGCAGTTAATGAGGTGGTGGTCCGGGTGCTGGACAGCGCCACCGCCGGGATAAAATTCCTCTTCGGCCGACTGGCTCTGCCGCCCGGCACCAGCAATGAAAGCGGCGAAACTTCTCTGGGCTTTATCCTGGCCTTTCAGGCCCTGCCGACGGTGGTGTTTTTTGCGGCCCTGGTCGGAGCCCTTTATTATCTCCGGGTGATGCCCTTTCTGATTCAGCTTTTTGCCAGAGTCTTCACCAGGTTGATGAAAATAAGCGGAGCTGAGTCGCTCTGCGTTTCCAGCAACATCTTTGTCGGCGTGGAATCATCCCTGGTGGTCAGGCCCTATCTCCAGCAGATGACCTATTCTGAGCTGGGCACCATCCTGACCGCCGGACTGGCCACGATCGCTTCTTCGGTGCTGTCGCTGTATGTGATGATACTAAGAGCCGGGTTGCCAACCATTGCCGGCCACCTGGTGTCAGCCTCCATCCTGTCGGCCCCGGCCGCCCTGGTCACTTCCAAGTTGATGTTTCCGGAGACTGGACAACCGCTGACTCTCGGACTGGAGGTTAAGCCCTATTACGAAAAGGAAGACAACCTGATTCTGGCCATCATCAACGGGGCCAATTCCGGCCTGACGCTGCTGGGCGGAATCGTCGCCCTGTTACTGGCCTTCCTGGGACTGCTGGCCCTGCTGGACCTGGTCCTGGGCTGGCTGGGGGGCTACCTCAACCAGCTCCTGGGCTGGAGTGTTCAGTGGCAGGTCTCCGGCCTTCTCAGTTATGTTTTCTATCCTTTAACCCTGGTCCTGGGGGTCAATCCCCAGGACGCCTTCCTGGTGGCCAGGCTTCTGGGAGAAAGAGTGGTGGCCACCGAGCTCGTCAGCTACCAGCATCTGGCCGAGATGTTACAATCCGGTGCCTTCCATGACCCGCGCTCGGCTATCATTGCTTCCTACGCCCTGTGCGGCTTCGCCCACGTGGCTTCTCTGGCCATCTTTGTCGGGGGGATAGGGGCTCTGGCTCCCGGACGGCTTAAGGACCTGTCCCGTCTGGGCTTTAAAGCCTTGCTGGCGGCCACCCTGGCCTGCCTCCTGACCGGGGCTGTGGCCGGGGTTTTTTATACCGGTTCTTCCGTCCTTTTTGGGCGGTGACCGTCTTTCCGAATAACCGAACGCCGCTC
Source organism: Acidobacteriota bacterium (assembly GCA_003476685.1). Lineage (GTDB taxonomy): Bacteria > Acidobacteriota > Aminicenantia > Aminicenantales > Saccharicenantaceae > Saccharicenans. The sequence goes on from DMVN01000193.1 coordinate 3,853, forward strand.
TCATCATCAGCCGGCTAATTTGTCTGTCAGACCTCAGGCTCGTAAACCGGTAAGTGCTTCGTTCTTCCAAATTGAGGCATCATTACTTGGTTTGTAAAATTCCAGCCCGGTCACTTTTTGATTATTTTTGTTTAAGACCTTGGGCCGGGTGAGAATAAATTATTTCCGGGACGTCTTTATTGATGAAAAAAGTTTTTAGTAAGTCGTCCCGGGTGTGGTAAAATCGTAAAAAAGCAGTAAGGAGAGGCAAAAATGAACAATCAAATCAAGAGCATCCTCTGGGCGACTGATTTTTCCGGCGAATCGCTGACGGCTTTAGCCTACGCCAATTATCTGGCCAGACGCTTTGGAGCCGGGGTCAAAGCCCTGCACGTGGTGCCGGATTTTGCGCCGGCGCTCTATGAAACCCGGGGAGTGGTGGTGGCCGAATTGATGGAAAAGCAGGAAAAGAGCCGGGAACAGGCCCTGAAAAAGCTGCAACGGCTGTCCGATAAGAATGAAATTAAGTTTTCCAAGATAATAGTTGAGACTGGTTCGGCCGGAAGGAAAATCGCCGAAGTGGCCGAAAAAGAGAAATGCCAGTTGATAGCCATAGGGCGGAAGGGTCTTTCGGCCCTGGAAAAGATCCTGCTGGGCAGCGTGGCCAACCAGGTCCTGAGGCGGTCGCGGCTGCCGGTGTTGGTCGTGCCCAAAAAACGAGTTCAGCCCAAGATAGAAAGTATCCTGGTGCCCACAGATTTTTCAGCGGCTGAAGAACGGGAAAGAAATTATGCCTGGGGCCTGGCTTCCACTCTGAAAGCCAGTCTAACCCTGCTTTATATTCTGGAGCTTTACGATTTCAAGTTTTCGCCCGATGAAATCAAGAAGATGATGGATGAGGCCCTGGCCAAGCTCAAAAGCCGGAAGAAGAAAAAGGCCGACTTTGAGATCAAGGAGGTGGTAGTGCGCGACCTGAATGCCCCGGCTGGCATCGTGACCTATGCCGCCCGGCATAAACTGGACCTGATTGTCATGTCGACCTGTGTCTCGCCGCTGGAAAGATTTTTCCTGGGCAGCACCACCGAGAAGGTCATTTCTTATTCGACCGTGCCGGTGCTGGCGCTGCCGTCGGTTTATTGCCAGAAGTGAAGGCCGAAAAACGACAGCAGTGCTGGCTGGGGCTGAATTACCTGGTCAGCGAGGGGCTGCTGTCGGCTGGCAAAGCTCTGAAATTGCTGGACAGGGTGGAAGGATTATTCCCGCCCGATGAGACCCTCCTTGATTCTTTAAGAATCAGACCGGCGGCCCGGCAAAAGCTCAGTTCAGGAGACTGGCTGGACCGGGCCGAGGCCGAACTTGAGAAGCTGGCCAAAAAAGAGTATACTCTCTTAACCTTTGAGGACGACCGGTATCCCCGGCTGCTCCGGGAGGTGGTGGAACCGCCCCTTGTCCTGTATTGCTTCGGCCAGCCTGAAATCCTGAGCTGGGCTGCCGTGGCGGT
>DMVN01000195.1 GCA_003476685.1 Acidobacteriota bacterium
ATTTTTGTCGGCGGTATCGTCGGCGGCCTGGTCATTTCCATGTACCTGCCGCTGTTTAACCTGATCCAGCAGTTCTGAGCTGGCCGGAGGTTGCCCGGGGAAGGCCGGGAAGAGAGCGGTTGGCGGCTGTCGGCCGTTGATGTCGGGCGGCTATTGATTCCGGGCCCTGAGACCCGGGAGGGAATGGGACTTAAAGGCAGTTAAGATGAGCCTGAAAGAGAAAATCGAAAGAAAAGACCTGCTGCGCTACATACTGCTGCGCCTGCTCATCATCACTTCCATTCTGATTGCGGCCATCATCATCCAGTATTCGACCGGAACGGATTTCCCGCCCGTCTTTATTTTAACCGTAGTCGTTTTTTACGGCCTCTCGCTGATCTATTTCCTTCTTTATCTGTGGGGGAAATTCCTGGTTTTCCAGGCCTATCTGCAGCTAATCTCCGACCTGGTGCTGATTACCTGGTTGGTCTATATTTCCGGCGGCATGACCACGGCTACCTATTTCCTTTACATCTTTGCCATCATTGCGGCCAGCCTGGTTATTTCGGAAAAAGCCACCTACCTGGCGGCCGGGTTATCGGCAGTGCTGTTCGGCTTCCTGGTGGATGGAACCTATTTTGGTTTGATTCCCTATTTTCATCCCGACCAGGCGGTCAAGCAGGAGTTCGGCTCGGTTCTGTTTAACCTGATTCTGGCCTGGGCCGTGTTTTTTGCCGTGGCTTTTTTTATGAACTACCTCTCGCGCAGTTTGCGGCGGGCCAGACACGAGCTGGAGCAGGCCCAAAAAGAGCTGATTCTAAGGGAGAGACTGGCCGAAGCCGGTCGGGTGTCAGCCACCCTGGCTCATGAAATCAGGAATCCCCTGGCCGCCATTTCCAGCGCTGTCCAGGTCTTAAAATCCGAGTTTAAGGGCAACGGTGATGTCGGCCGGATGATGGAGATAATCGTCCGGGAATCTAACCGGGTCAGCCAGCTGCTGGAACAGTTCCTTGATTTTTCGGCCCCCTCTAAGAAGATGTTCAGCCAGATTGACCTGGGCCTGCTGCTCAACGAAACCCTGGAGATGCTGCGGTCGAGCGGGGAGCTGGACGGGGAGAAAATCCGGGTGGACGGCAATTATCTTTTCCGGAAGATTATCTATTATGGCAACCCCAACCACTTTAAGCAGATTTACTGGAACCTGATCAAGAACGCCGTCAAGGCCATGCCCGAGGGCGGTCAGCTCAGCCTGAATTTTTATAATTCCAGGAGGGATGGCCTGAAGATAGTCATCGCCGACACCGGGGTCGGGATGAGTGACAAGGACAAAGAAAACCTGTTTGTTCCGTTCTATTCCGGGTTTGGTGAGGGCCGGGGTCTGGGCCTGGCCACCGTCAGAAAACTGGTCGAAGATTACGAGGGTCAGATTCAGGTTAATTCGGAAGTCGGACGCGGAACGGAAGTTATCATCACCTTGCCCCTAATCAAAGAGCAGAGAATGGAACCAAACTGAGGTGAGAACAAGGCAGGGATACAATGGACACCATCTTAATCATTGACGATGAAAAAGGGCTGCTGGAAGTCCTGAACGTGGTCTTCCGGAAAGAAGGCTATGAGGTGAAAACCGCCACGTCGGGGGCCGAGGGCCTGAATATTCTCAACAGCAAATCAATTGACCTGGTCATAACTGACATCAGGATGCCCCATCTGAGCGGCATGGAGGTTCTGCGGTATGTCAAGGAAAATCAGCCGGAAGTGCCGGTGATTGTGATCACCGCCTATGGCAGTATCCAGCAGGCGGTGGAAGCCCTGAAGGCCGGGGCCCTGGATTACATCGTCAAGCCGTTTGACGTGGAGGAGCTGAAGATCCTGGTGGCCAGGGGCCTGGAGAGGAAGCACTTAGAGCTGGAAAACATCCTGCTGAAGAAAGACCTGAAAGAAAAATACAAGTTTGAGAATATGATCGGCAAAAGCCGGCTGATGCAGGAGATTTATCTGCTGATAGACAAAGTGGCCGGCACCGACAGCACCGTGCTGATTACGGGAGAAAGCGGCACGGGCAAGGAAATGGCAGCCCGGGCCATCCACAGCCTGAGCCGGCGCAAGGACAAACCGTTTGTCACCATCAATTGCGCCGCCCTGCCCGAGAACCTGCTGGAAAGCGAGCTTTTCGGACACACCAAGGGGTCATTTACCGGGGCCATTTCGGACAAAAAGGGCATGTTCGAGGTAGCTCATAAGGGGACGCTGTTTCTGGACGAAATAGGCGAGATGTCGCCCTGGACCCAGGTGAAATTGCTGCGGGCGCTGCAGGAAAGGAAGATAAGGCGGGTCGGCGGGACAGAAGAAATTCCGGTTGACGTCCGGGTGATTGCCGCTACCAACCAGGATTTGAAAAAGCGGATTGAAGAAGGGAAGTTCCGCGAGGACCTTTATTACCGGCTGAACGTGATTTCTTTTGAGATGCCGCCCCTGCGGGAAAGGGTGGAGGATATTCCGCTGTTGACCCAGCATTTTCTCCAGAAGTACTGCCGGCAGATGGACAAGAAGATGAAGCGGCTGGCCCCGGAGGTGGTGGGGATATTTGAGCAATACTCGTGGCCTGGAAATATCCGGGAGCTGGAGAATGTAATCGAGCGGATAGTAGCCATTGAGGACCGGGAGACCATCACCACAGCCTGCCTGCCCCCGGAAATGCTGGGCATGGTCAAGCGAGAAGACCAGAAGGTGGAACTGGGACCGGGTTTTGACCTGAACCGACATCTGGATGATATTGCCAAGAGGTATATCGTGAAAGCTCTGGAAAAGAGCGGCGGCCGGATGAAGAAGGCGGCTCCGATGCTTGGGGTGAGCTACCGCACGCTGCGTTATCTTATAGATAAGTATGAGCTTAAGGCCAGGATAAAGGAAGAGGAGACTAACCAGGTAACCGCCGGCGGAAACGAAAGATAGGCGGGCCAGGTCGGGATATTTTGCAATTCGTGATTCCTTCCTTAGAGTTCCTGATTGTATCTGTTTATGGCAGCCTTTAATCGCTGAAGCGCGGGCCGTTGGTTTACAGGCAAGCTTTAATCTGAAAGTGAGCGTCCTGGTGATTGTAAGCAAGAAAAAGGCGAGGCTAAAATTAAGCCCCGAGACTTATTATAGGGTAGCCTTAAAAGGCCAGGCCGGGGAAAACCTATGGCTATAATTTTGATTGATTTAAGTCGCAGCAGTCGGGATATGGACCTGGAACGGTTCAAATCCAGGGCAAGAGAGCCTTTTCCCCATATAGAATGAAAGTTTAAGAGAGGCTAAAATAAAGCAAAATGTGTCAAGAAGCGTTGACAATAAATGTCGCCGGGTTAGAATAATAATGATGATTTTATTTGTAAGTTATTTATTATCTGTATGTTATATGATTAATAAAAGCTGGCACGTTACTTGCATGTATTAAGGCGAATGAAAAACATCTCAGCCGGCGGATAGTCGGCGAGAA
>DMVN01000255.1 GCA_003476685.1 Acidobacteriota bacterium
CCCATAACTTCCCGCCAGTGCTTGATGGCATTCTCCTTCTCGAGCAGCAGAACCACCACCCGACCTGAAGACATAAAATCGGTCAGGCTCTCGTAAAACGGCTTGTCCTTGTGGACATAATAAAATTTCTGGGCTTCTTCTTTGGTCAGGTGCAACATTTTTAGCCCCAGGATTTCAAAGCCCTCGTCTTCTATTCTCTGAATGATCCTTCCCACCACCCTTTTCTTGACAGCATCAGGCTTGATGATGGCCAGCGTTCTTTCTACCATTATTAACCTCTTTACAGAACATTCTGGACCCCTGGTCCGGAAACTTAGATATACTTCAAAAAAAAACGGCGGTCAACTGCCCGGCAATTTAGTTATGGCCATCCACTCCTTCTGCCTTATGCTGCCTTATGGTCTTTTCCCTGAAGACGAACCGCCCTTTTGACTTCTACTGCCGGTGACAATAAAATAGTGAAATCATGGACAAAGACCCCAATTCTTTTGATTATGAACTTCTGAAAAAATTTTGCCTGGAAGAACTCGGGCTAGATCTTTTTGGCGTGGCCGACATCAGGGAAATTCGCCAGACATTCGCTTTATCCTCCAGCGTGACCGGGCGTTATGACTATGCCATTTCCCTCGGGAAAGAGGTCTTGCTCTCAGTTCTGGATGATATCCAGGAGGCGCCGACTTCACTCTATTTCCATCATTATCGCCAGCTCAATTCCTATCTTGACCGGGCGGCCCTGCAGCTTTCTTCCTGGATAAACGCTCGGGGCTACCTGGCTTTGCCCGTGGCGGCTTCTCAGGTTACTGACTGGAAAAATCAAAAGGCCCATCTCTCTCATAAGAAGATTGGCCAGCTGGCGGGTCTGGGCTGGCTTGGCCGGAATAATCTTCTTGTTAACCCGGTTCTGGGAGCCCGCTTCCGGCTGGTCACGGTCCTTACCAACTGGCCGCTGAAAACGGACACCCCTCTTCCTTTCGGCTGCGGTGATTGCCATCGCTGTCAGGCTGTTTGTCCTGCCGGCGCCATTAAAGATAACCAGGGCGATTTTGACCACCTAGCCTGTTTTGCCAAGCTGAAAGAATTCCGGGACAGGGGTCTGGTTGGTCAGTACATATGCGGGATTTGCGTCAAGGCATGCTATGGAAGCCGGCGGCTGGAAGATATAATCGCCAAAGGGAAAAACAAACCTTAAGAAACCTGGGCCACAAGGCGATTCAGGCTGATTCCGGGGCCCGACCTGGCCCCGCTGTTACCCTTCTCTTATTTCGCCCTATCTCTTCCTGCAGGCTATCCAGATTTCGGTTTTTAACCCACTGGCACTGACCCGGGACGGGTCGGGGTCAAGATACCTCTCCAGAATGGGACCGCTCTGGGCATACCCGTTGGCTTCCAGCCATTCCTGCATTTTCAAGATGGTTTCGCCGGCTTTGTCATAAGGTCCCTGGTGGACGCTGACAGCGACTGTGGTAAAGGACCAGACTTTCTTCTCCAGCGGCGCAAGAACCTGCACCTGTTCACTTATGGGGAAGCCGATTTCCCAGCGCATTTTTTCTGGGTCCGTCAGTTCGGGGTCGCCGTAATAGATGCCAATCATTGGACCGGCGGGCAAAATATTCTGAATTTGCATGTTTTGCATCAGTTCGCCAAGCACAGCTTCAAGCTCGGAGAACGAACCTTCGCGGCTAAGACAACAATAAACGAAAGGCTCAACCGTTCGGATTTCAACCTGCCCCGGCGGGGGTGGTTGTTGCTGTTTTGATGATGAAAAAGCCCGGACAAAGTTCAGACTGAATACTAACATCAAGATAAGAACAAAGATAAAAATTTTAAATTTTCTCTTTTTCATGGTTTCTCCTCTGCCTGGTTCAGATTTATCTTAACATTTTAGTCGCAGCAGATAAAGTTTTTCTGCGGAAGGCCTTCATAAATAGCTTCTGAGGCTGACACAGACCCTTATAAGAGTGTGATAATAAAGTAATTAAAAATAGGCCAAAAATTTTTCCTGCACAAAAAATGTGCAAATTACCACAACTTATTAATTTTCAGCAGTCTGGGAGATTTTTCATCCAGGATTTCCACAAGCTTTTGCACAGTAATTGTGGAAAAGTTTTTTCGCGAATTTTTTTGTCATTAATTTTATCCTCGGATAAAGAAAATTATTCAGAAAAATCATGCCGCAAAAAATTCAGCCCGCGTTTTTTTTAATCTGTAAATCTTTGCTTTCTGTATTAAAAATGAAAGTACGTTTTTGACTTTTCTATCATTTTTTCTTAACGTAACGGTCAAACCAGTCGATCATTTCTGCCAGCACATGAAGTGCTGATTCCCTGGCGGCATAGCCGTGGCTTTCGTAAGGCAACATTACCAGCCGGGCGGTCGCTCCAAATCCTTTCAGAGCGGCGAAGAGTCTTTCCGACTGAATGGGAAAGGTGCCGGAATTATTATCCGCTTCTCCGTGAATCAGCAGAATCGGCTCGTTGATTTTATTGGCGTACATGAAGGGTGAGACTTTCAGGTAAAGGTCCGGAGCTTCCCAGAGAGTTCGCCGTTCGTTCTGGAAACCGAATGGGGTCAGGGTGCGGTTGTAGGCGCCGCTTCTGGCAATCCCGGCGGCAAACAGGTCAGAATGAGCCAGCAGGTTGGCCGTCATGAAGGCTCCGTAGCTGTGTCCGCCAACTCCGACCCTCCGGCGGTCGGCGATTCCCATCTGGTCCAGGGCATCGATGGCCGCTTTAGCGTTGGCCACAATCTGGGGAACAAAGGTATCATTCATCGTTTTCGGGTCCCCAACCACCGGCATCTGGGCGTTGTCCAGCACGGCGTACCCCTGGGTCAGGAAGAAAAGCTGGCTGGGACCGCGGTAGAAGGTAAAACGATAGGGGGAACCACGGACCTGGCTGGCAGTGGCCGGGTCGTTATATTCCATGGGGTAGGCCCAGACCACAACCGGCAGTCTTTCTCCCTCTTTATAGCCAGGCGGGAGATAGAGGAAACCGGAAAGCTCCAGCCCATCCTCTCGTTTATACTTAACGAGTTGCTTCCTGACAGCCGTAAGCTGCGGGGCCGGGTCGGGGAATGAAGTCAGGGCTGTTTTCTTCCTCGATTTCAGGTCAACCAGGTAATAATTGGGCGGTACGGTCGGCGATTCAAAGCTGGTAATGATTCTATCTCTTCTGGTTCCGACAAAGGCCACAAAAACCTCATAGACGCCTTTCTCGCAGCGGAACAGCCTGGTTTTCATCAGAGTCTTAAGATTGAATTTATCCAGGAAGGGTCGGTCGCCCTCGGGCGAAGCTCCGTTTCCGCTCAGATAGATAAAATCGCCGTCCTGAAGGGCGATACTCTGCCCGGAAGAGGTGCTAACCATGACCGGGCGGCCCGGGTCGTTGTACTGGTCCTGGGAACTGAGGTCAAAGATTTTTCTTAATGCTCCGGGATTGGCGGCATCAAAATAATATGTGGTCCGCCAGCGCTTTTTCCACTCGTATTCAGTCACCAGCCCCTGGCCGGCTTTCCCCAGCCAGATGATTCCCTGGAATCTCTGCGGAAGCCGGAAGAGCTCGGCCGGGTCCTGGGCGAACGGAGCTTCCAGGGACAGCACCCGGTCCCTGTGGGTAGCGGGTTTCTCCGGGTCGCCGCCATCCAGGGCTTCTACCCAGGTCAGGCTGGCAGGTTTAAGGGGCTGCCACTCAGGCGAACGAGGCCCGGCTGGCACCCCGTTGCGCGGGACTTCTTCGGCGGCCGGCAGGTCGGCGATTATCTTTACCATCTGTCCCCGGCTATCCCAGATTTCCAGAGTGTGCGAAAAAGAAGAGAAGGGAACGCTGTAGGAGAAAGGCCTCTTGATTTTCTTCACCAGGAGGAATTGACCGTCGGGCGAAGGATTGACATATTGATAAATCCCAGGCGACCCGATTTTTTCCAGCTGGTTCGAGGCCAGGTCCAGCCGGTAAACCTGCACTGTGGCATAGTATTCAAAGAGTTTTTCGTCATAAGGCGTGCGCAGCAGGTCCTGGAAGGTAGCCACCTGGGCAAATTTCCCGGATGTTTCTTGAACATTCGGCCCGACAGGAACGCGCGGGGCCCTGGGCTCCGGGCCCCGGTTTTCAGGGTTGGCCGTAATCAATAAACTCCGGCTGTCGGGCATCCAGGTGAATCCGTCAGAAATCACGGCATTCATTTCCGGGCCGAAAAGTTTCCGGGTCTGGCCACTGCTGGCTTCGGCCAGCCATAACTCCAGGCCGTTGTCCAGGTGTCTCAAGAAAGCCAGGTATTTTCCGTCGGGCGACCACTTAGGCTGACTGTATCTTGGTTCTTCGGGCAGGTTAACTGTTATTTCCTGACCGCTTTTTATATCTTTAAGGACGAACTTGGTGAAGAACCTCAGGGTCTGACGGCTGTTATCGTGCGGGGTGATTCTTATACCGGCCAGGCGGTAAAAGGGCCGGCTTAATTCCTCAATGGACGGCATGGCCTGGTAATAGCTGAGCAACATGGTCTGGCGGGAGGGGTCGAAGCTGACCTGCGGCAGGGGAGGAGCGTCCAGGATATCAACGATTTCCTTGGGCGGGAGCCGGTATGGTTCCTGGGCAGAAAGGTGAGATATAGCCGAGGATAGAATCAATAAGACGGCCAGGGCTAAAGTCAAAAATGGTGATTTGGTTCTTTTCACTTTGTCCTCCTTCTTTTTCATCATTGAATCTTGAATAAAAATATTTTTATAGGATATTAAAAGAATCAATGCAATAAAAAAAATAGGCAGCGGCCAGGTTGAGACTGACAACCGGGCCTTAGCCACGGAAAATCGTTATCGAGTGTGGACAGGAATAACGAATATTGAAAGAGAAAAAAGAGTCAATAGAAAATAGAAACCAAAAAATGCCACCTTTATAAAAAAATAACCGAATTGATGATGACAGAATTACGGCGCTTGATTCTTGATACCAGGGGAAGACAACCCGCCAGCTGCTGGAGTAGTCATCAATCCAGTCGGGTGACTTTGATTCTCCCGGTAATAGCCACTGTGACCTGGTATGCTCCCTTCTCGTTTCTGATGTTTATGGTAGCCAGGCCGGAGACCGTCCCCTGGGGATAAAAGACGGGCGAATTATTGGCCGACACTTCCACTCCTTCCAGCAGCTCCCGGCTCCTGGTCAGCCAGGTTGCTTTCTGGCTGTCATATTCGGCCAGTTCGCAGACCTTCTGGCTGAGACTAACCCTGACCGGAAGCTGGCGCTGAACCGAGCGGAAACGGGCCAGAGAGAGGCTGGAATAAATTTTCCTTACGGCCACTTCCAGCTGGTGCTTTTTATTATTCAAGCTGAAAGAAGAACCGATGAGCACCAGCACGGCCACAATCGACAGAACCACAGTTGTTTCCAGCAGCGAAAAACCTGGTCGTTTCTTTGGGTTCATCGGGTTGACCTCCATTCGAGTATTCTGAGGTGGCTGAGGTGAAGCAGGGGTATTTCGGAGTAAACCTGGAGGTCCGGCTCGGAAGGTGAAGGTGGTCCGGCCGCCGGCAGGTAGAACAGGTTGAGTTCGGTCCGGCCCGGGTTGATGGTGGTGGCGGCCAAAGAACCGATCAGTTCCAGTTTCTCACCCGGCAAATCTGCCTTGAGACCCTGTCCGCCGGCGATGAGGCTGGCTTCGATTATTCTTTTTTGGTCTGAGCCGCTGACGAGGTTGATTCCACCGTCGGTCAGTTGGTCCGACTGGAAATCCTGACCGGTAGACCAGATTATTAGCTGCGATTGCCGGCTTTTGAGGTAGGGCAGTCCTTCTTTCCATTCTAACCCGTCGGAATATAAGTTCGAGGCGACGTCCAGCCGGCCGGAGCAAACTATGGTGATTTTTACACCGCTCAGAAAAGCCGGGCACCCGTTCTCTGTGTCCCCTTCCAGGTAACCGTCGCTCCCGGGACAACCCGACCTTAGTGACAGAACCTTCCCGTTGACCATAACCAGCGGAATCGGCAACTCGTTAAAATCCTGATTGCCCGACGGCGAGAGGAAACTGGACCTGGCCGTGGTCGGGTTGAACCTCAGCAGCCAGCGGGATTCTTTTTGTTGGAACTGGATGACCTGAGAACCGCTGTCAATTCCGAGCGACAACAAGTCCAGGTCACCCTGGACGTAAATTCCACCGGGCCCAAGGCTATCCTGGACCAGATGGACTCCTTCGGGGATGGGGTCATTTCCGGGTTCCAGTCCCAGGGCCTGACGCAAGAGCCAGTTGGGGAGAGAGGCTGGCTTTAAGATTTTGAGGCCGCGGGCCAGAAGAGGCAGGGCTTCCCCGGGAATTAACCTCTCTGATACAGTTTTGATCTGAGGCAATGGTAGATTCTCGGGCAGAAGCGGCCTGATTTTTATTCTGGTGGCGGCTGCCGGCTCGAGTCCATCTTTTTCAACCACGGCCGGCACCTGGTTCAGGGGCAGGTGCCCGGCGAGCAAGACCAGTTCGGATTTGACCCGTTCTGACCTTAACCCGCCTGGCCCCTGAACCTGGCCGGTGGCCTCTATGTTAAACCCGAAGGTTGCTTTCAGGTAATGCTCGTCAGAGTAGAGCTCGCTCAGGCTGGCCGAGGCCGCTGCTTCCCAGCTCATGCCGGAAAATTCGTCCTGTGTTTTAAATGAGGCCGCTTCCAGGAGAGGCTGGAGCGCCGCCAGAAGGCTTTTTTCGGGTGCCTGCTTTATCGCCAGCCAAGTTTCTGCCTTAATTTCCGGTTCATAGAAAGCTTCTGCGGCCCGGACCTGCATCCGGCTCCAGGCCTCTTTGAGGCCGTTCTCGGCCGCGTAAGAACTCAGGCGGCTGAGCTTCCTAAAGCCATGGGTTTGCAGGAAAAGCTTGGAATTGATGAGCAGTCCCATTCCCAGGGTTAAGAAAACAGCCATTATCAGGAGGCAGACCATCAGGGCTGAACCGGGGGGCGACTTAAGAATTAAAAGGTCAGGCGATAAAAGTTTGCCCTCTGGGCGGCGACGATGGAATACGCAGGGGCTCACCGCCGGGCAGCGACTCAACTCCGGCGATTTCTTTTTCGGCTGCTTCAACCGCACTTTAAAAGTTGAGACTCCACCCTTAATTTTTTCTAAGATTTTTCGGATAGAGCAGCAGCTCGTAATCATGGCTTTTCACCCCCGAAGCCGCGGTCAACCTGACCACGGCCAGATTTTCTGCGGGCCTGTAAGCGGCCCCGAAGGAAATAACCCCTTCCATCAGCGGCTGACCCGAGGTGTCGTTGACCTTTCTCCTTAGAATTTTCTGCTGCCGGTCTGGATAAATTTCAATTTTTTCCAGAAGGAGTAACAGGCTGCGG
>DMVN01000179.1 GCA_003476685.1 Acidobacteriota bacterium
TCGGCAGTTTGAGCGTCAACGGAACCGTCAACGACCTGGTGGTCTCCGGAGCCAGGCCTGAGTTTATGTCGCTGGCTTTAATAATTGAAGAAGGACTGGAAATGGTCACCCTGGACCGGATTCTCCTGTCCATCAAGAAGACGGCTGCCAGGAATAAGGTGACCATCGTCACCGGTGATACCAAGGTGGTGCCGCGGGGCCAGGCCGATAAGATTTATATCAACACCGCCGGGGTCGGTCGCCTGGTGGGCAGGCCTCACCCGGAGAAGATCAAACCTGGTGACCGAATCATGGTAACCGGCACCGTGGGCGAACACGGGCTGGCCATCATGCTGACCAGGAATGATTTTCGGATGTCATCCCGGGTCCGGAGCGATTGTGCCCCCCTGCTTTTCCTGCTTCCCCTCTGGAAAAAAGGTGCCCTGTGGATGAGGGATATCACTCGCGGCGGGCTGGCTACTGTCCTGTCGGAACTGGCCGACCGGGCCCGCTATCCCCTGCTGGTGGAAGAAGAAAAAATTCCGCTCTCCCGGAGTCTTAAGGGAGCGGTGGAAATCCTGGGCATAGACCCGCTCTACCTCGCCTGCGAAGGCCGGGCTCTGCTGGTGGTTAAGGAAGCTGAGGCCCAGAAGGTTCTAAGCTTCCTCAAAAAGCAGCCCGGGTCACGGCAGGCGGCCATCATCGGCCGGGTCCAGGATCAAACCGGACGACAGGGCGAAGCCCTGCTGCAAACACCGGGCGGCGGATTGAGACTGCTGGAACCTTTAACCTCAGAACTATTGCCCAGGATCTGCTGACTCAGTCATTTAAAGCGGGCGCTATACCAGTCAACCGTCAGCTTCAAACCGGTCTCAAAATCAATTTCTGGCCGGAAATGAAGGTTTTTTTCAGCCTGGCTGAGGTCGGCATAGGATTCATGAATATCCCCGGGACGGGGCTCGGCATAAACCGGGGTCAAAGAAAGCCCGAGCAACAAGTTCAGAAGTTCAGCCAGTTCCTTAACTGTAATCCGGATTGAAGTTCCAATGTTGAAGACTTCGCCCCGGAAATGTTCGGCATTGGCTGCCAGCAGGTTGGCCTGGACCACATTTTCCACGTAGATGAAATCTCTGGACTGGCTGCCGTCGCCGAAAATTACTGGCGGCTGGCCCTGAAGCATCCTGGTGATGAAAATGGGGACGACGGCGGCGTACTGAGAACCGGGGTCCTGTCTGGGGCCGAAAACATTGAAATACCGCAGGCTGACGGCGTTGAAATTGTACAGCCGGCTGAAAACCTGGCAGTATTTTTCGGAAGCCAGCTTCTGGGCTCCATAAGGAGAGAGGGCTTTGCCTTCCTTCCCCTCTTTCTTGGGAAAGGTCAGGTCATCGCCGTAGACGGCGGAAGAGGAAGCAAAAATAAAGCTCCTGACGCCGGTTTCGGCCGCGGCCAGCAACAGGTTCAGCGTCCCGGTTACATTGATTTCATGAGCCAGAACCGGCTCGGAGACCGACCTGGGCACCGAAGCCAGGGCGGCCTGGTGAAGGATGACTTCCATCCCCATGGCTGCCTGCCGGCAGAGTTCCCGGTCGCGGATGTCCCCGTGCCAGACCTCAACCCGGTCGGACAGGTGGGTGATATTTTCTTCTTTTCCCGTGGAAAAATCATCCAGCACCCGGACCTGGCAGCCGAGGTTCACCAGCCTCTCTACCAGGTGGGAGCCAATGAACCCGGCTCCGCCAGTTACCAGGTACTTGCGGTATCGCAGCATCTAATTGCCTTAAATATGGATGTGATCCTCAATATAACCTGAATTCTTGAGATAATCTATAACTTTCCTGGCGCTTTCTTCCAGGGTTTCCCGGTCGGTTTCCAGCACCAGCTCGGGGTTCAGGGGCTCTTCATAGGGGTCGGAAATTCCGGTGAATTCCTTTATCTCCCCGCGGATGGCTTTCTGGTACATTCCCTTGACATCCCGGCTCATGCAGACTTCGAGCGGGCACTTGACGTAGACTTCGATGAACTCACCGATTTCCCGCCGGGCCTCAGCCCTGATTTCGCGGTAAGGAGAGATGAAAGAAGTCAGCACCGCTACTCCGTTCCTGGTTAGAAGCTTGGCCACGAAGGTCACCCGTCGGATGTTCTCGTCCCGGTCCTTCCTGGAAAAACCCAGGTCGCGGCACAGGCTTTTCCTGACCACGTCTCCGTCCAGGCGTTCCACCTTCAGGTTGTGAGAGCGAAGAATTTCGGCCACCCGGTCAGCCACGGCCGACTTGCCGGAACATGGTAATCCGGTGAACCAGAGAGTGAATCCTCTTTGTTCCTGACACATCACTGTACTCCTTATGATTGCATTTGGTTATTATTTATAACCAGAAATTCTGGCTAAGGCCGGATTCATCCAGCCTGTCACTCGATTATTCTACCCTTGAGACCGGGAACCGGGGGCCCATCCAGCAGCCGTAAAATAGTCGGGGCGATGTCCAGGATGCTGGCATCCTGCTTCCGGCCGCCGCTTGTTCCTGGCTCATAGAGGATGTAAATTCCGTCGTAATCATGCACGGCATCATCCGGGCCTGTGTCGTTTTCCTCCAGGTACATGGTGCCGTAGCCCAGGGTCCCGGCTGAGCGCCAGTAGAGGTCATCAAAATAGACCATCAGGTCGGGATATTCTCCGTTGAGCTCGGGATAATGCTCCTGGGGCTTGATGACTACCGTTTTCCATTCTTCGCCCCGGGGCCCGCGGATGGCCTTCAACCTCTCGGCCAGTTCATCCCTGACCGCTTCGTATTCCTCCGGTTTGATCAGGCCCTGTGGTTCACGGCCTTCAACATTGAGAAAGATGCGGGCATAATAGCCGCCCCAGCCCCAGGCCCTAGTCCTGGCCCAGTCAATTTTCAGGTTGTCCACACTCTGGCCGCGCTGCGGCGGTTCGGTCACCACCAGGTCTCCCTGTTCAATCAGCCAGTCGTTGACGCAGAAGGCTCCCTTCATTCTCTTAGCCCCGTGGTCGGAAACCACCAGCACGGCCGTCCGTTCGTCTATCTTCTGCAGCAGCCGGCCAATCTTGTCATCCAGAAAACGGTAGTAATCGGTAATGACCGTTTCGTAGGGATTGCCCGGCTGGTATAGATGGTGTTCCGGGTCCATGAATTTCCAGAAGGCATGGTGAACCCGGTCGACCCCGATTTCCACGAACCAGAACAGCGTCCAGTCCGGGTTTTCCAGCAGGTATTCCACCA
Source organism: Acidobacteriota bacterium (assembly GCA_003476685.1). Taxonomy (GTDB): domain Bacteria; phylum Acidobacteriota; class Aminicenantia; order Aminicenantales; family Saccharicenantaceae; genus Saccharicenans. The sequence goes on from DMVN01000179.1 coordinate 3,222, forward strand.
CCTGGAAATGGTTTTCGGTCATCTGGTAGATTTCCGACAGAACCTGGGAGCGGTCTTCTGTCCGGAAAGTAACATCAAACTTGAAAGGCCCGAATTTTTCTTCGATTTCTGCCCGCAGTCCGGCCGGGTAGGTATAAGCCTGGTCACTGGAGGGAGTGATAAAACAGGAAATCAGTTTTCCCCTGACCGGTTTGGGCGGATAACTCGGCGGAATGCTCACCAGGATGCTCTCCCGGCCCTGCTCCCCCAGGTAATCCCAGACTGTTTTTTCCTTGATGGCCGTGGAATTGGCTATCCACATCTTGTTGTATTCATACCCCCGGCGGTGACGGAAGCCGTAGAGGCCGAGCTGACCGGGGTCCCGGCCGGTGGCCATAACCATCCAGGCCGGGATGGTAATCGGCGGGTCGCAGCTTCTAAGCCGCCCGTATATTCCAGCGTCCATCAACTGTTTCAGGTTGGGAAGTTCTGTGGCCCGGTCAAAGACCAGGGCCGGAGCCGCACAATCGAGTCCTATTACCAGGAGTCTATTTTTCATCAGGTTATTATACCTTTCTCTTCAATTTACCGTCCTCAATCGTTGAAGGGATGGTCAAAAGACAGGATTATTTTAGCCACCTCCGGGCGCATCAGTTCGGGTGGCGGGATCTCTCCCCTGACCAGCAGGTCCCGGATCCTGGTCCCGGAAAATTGAATATGCGAGGAGCTGTCGTGGGGGCAGGTTTTTTCATTT
>DMVN01000027.1 GCA_003476685.1 Acidobacteriota bacterium
TGGTAACCTTCAACCTGGATGAATACGTGGGATTGTCGCCCGACCATCCGGCTTCCTTCCACCGCTTTATGTGGGACAACCTTTTCAGCCAGATAAACATCAAACCAGAAAACGTGCATATCCCTGACGGGCTGGCCTCTGACATCCAGGCTTACTGTGAAAGATACGAAAAGGAAATTAAAGAAGCTGGTGGAATAGATATCCAGGTTCTCGGACTGGGCACCAACGGACATATCGGCTTTAACGAACCTTCCTCCTCGTTGAGCTCCCGCACCCGAATCAAAACTCTGACCGCCCAGACCAGAAAAAATAACGCCAATTTTTTCGGCGGAGAAGACCACGTCCCCTACCACGCCATCACTATGGGCATCGGGACGATTCTGGAAGCCCGGACCTGCTTGTTGCTGGCCTTTGGCCAGAAAAAAGCCAGAGCCATTGCCCTGGCGGTGGAAGGCCCGGTCACGGCCATGGTGCCAGCCTCGGCCCTGCAACTTCATCCCCGGGCCATCATCATTCTCGACCGGGAAGCAGCCTCAGAACTTAAAAATCTGGATTACTACCAGTGGGTGTACGAACATAAGCCGGAATGGCAAAAGCTTTAACCTCAGCCGGTCCATGTCTTTGACTTGATTTTCCCGCCTGTGATATAAGAATTTAACCTGAATTTTAAGAGAAGGACGTTAAGATGCAGCTGACGACACTGGACTGGGTGATCGTGATCGTTTCCATTGGTATCTGTTTCCTGCCGCCCTTGATCCTCAGCCGCCGGGCGGGCAAGAATACAGCCGAGTTTTTCACCTCCGGGCGGGCCGCACCCTGGTGGTTAATAGGTATTTCCATGGTGGCCACCACCTTCAGCACCGACACCCCCAACCTGGTCACCAACATTGTCCGCAATAACGGGGTGGCCGGCAACTGGGTGTGGTGGGCTTTTCTCCTGACCGGGATGATGACTGTGTTTTTCTATGCCCGTCTGTGGCGGCGGTCGCGGGTGCTAACCGACCTGGAATTTTACGAGCTGCGCTACGCCGGCAAACCGGCTTCTTTTGTCCGCGGGTTCAGGGCCATTTACCTGGGGCTGTTCTTCAACTGCGTTATCATGGCTTCAGTCAACCTGGCCGCAGCCAAGATTGCCAACGTCATCCTGGGCTGGCCCATGGCCAGGACCCTCATCCTCTGCAGTATTATTAACGTCACCTTTGCCGCCCTGGCCGGCCTGTGGGGTGTGCTGGTGGTTGACCTGATTCAATTCGGAATCGCCATGACCGGAGCTTTCTCGGCGGCCATCTTCGCCCTAAAGCAGCCAGAAATTGGGGGACTGTCTGGTCTATTCTCCAAGCTCGATGCCAGAACCATAGGTCTTCTGCCGGATTTTGGCAACTGGACTGTGGCCCTGTCTATCTTTATCATCCCGGTAGCGGTCCAGTGGTGGTCAGTCTGGTATCCTGGAGCCGAACCGGGCGGTGGCAGCTACATCGCTCAGAGAATGCTGGCGGCCAGAAGTGAAAAAGACGCCCTCAGTGGAACCCTGTTCTTCAATTTCGCCCATTACGCTCTTCGACCCTGGCCCTGGATCCTGGTGGCCCTCTGTTCATTCATCATCTATCCCGACTTAGCTGACATTCAGAAGGCCTTTCCCGGAGTTGACCCAAGGTTAATCGGAAACGACATGGCCTACCCGGCCATGCTCCGGTTTCTGCCATCCGGCTTTCTGGGAATAATGGTGGCCGGCCTGCTGGCAGCCTATGTCTCCACTCTGGTCACTCACCTGAACTGGGGCAGTTCCTACGTAGTCCATGATTTTTACCGTCGCTTCCTTAAGCCCGGAGCTGATGAGAAACATTATGTGTCCGCCGGCCGGGTGATGACCGTCATCCTGATGGTCCTGGCCAGCCTGCTGACCTTCGTCCTGGAATCGGCTAAGGCCAGTTTTGACCTGATGCTGTCCATCGGGGCCGGCACCGGATTGATTTACCTGCTGCGCTGGTTCTGGTGGCGGATAAATGCCTGGTCGGAAATAGCGGCCATGGCCAGCTCCTTCTCGGTAGCCGTCTATTTCTTCATCCGGGGCAAGATGGGACAGCCGGTTCCCCAGCATATCTCGCTCCTGGTAACAATTGCTTTCACCACGGTGGTCTGGCTGGTGGTCACCTACCTCACCAAGCCGGTCAGCCGGGAAAAGCTCATTTCTTTCTACCAGCTGGTCAAACCGGCCGGACCGGGCTGGACTAAAATCAGACAGGAAGCCGGGCTGGACAACTCTCCCGATAGCCTGACCCTGTCTTTTGCCGGCTGGGTAGCTGGGTGCCTGTTTGTCTATTCGGCGCTGTTCGGGACCGGAGCTTACATCTACAGCCGGTGGCCCCTGGCCATTTTCTGGACCGTTCTGTTCGTTGTTAGTACTTTCTCCCTGATCAAGATAATCGGGAAAATCTGGGCCGGGGCCGGACAGAAAAAATCTACCGTCTAAAAAGGAGGCTGGGATGTACGCTCTGGGTCTTGATTCCGGCACCCAGGGAACCAAAGCCCTGGTGGTGGACATCGAATCAGGGGTGGTCGCCGGCCGCGGTTATGCCCGGCACAGGCTGATTGATGGACTCAAACCGGGAGAATCGGAACAGGACCCCAGAGAATGGATTCTGGCCATGGAACAGGCTATCAACCAGAGCCTGCAGGCGGCCGGAATTAAGCCGGCAGACATCGTTTGCCTGGGCCTTTCAGGCCAGCAACACGGATTTGTACCGCTGGATAAAGACCACCAGCCGATACGCCCGGCCAAGCTCTGGAACGACACTTCGACCGTTGAGGAAACAGAAGAAATTATCAGGGCCCTGGGCGGGAAAAAAGCTTTCATCGAAAAACTGGGGCTCAGCCTGGCCGTCGGCTATACCGCT
>DMVN01000197.1 GCA_003476685.1 Acidobacteriota bacterium
TAGCCTGCCTGGATTCTCCCAGACGGCCGGCCCCGCCCCAGACGGCGAAGATGGCTATGATAAAGGTGGCGATAACAATCCAGAGGACTGGAGCCAGTGATTTGACGTTCTTCCGCATTGTCTTAAGCATGGCTTATTTCTCCTGTTTCTTTTCTTCCCGGGCGAAATAGGGTTTCAACCGGTTGTAGGTGGTGTTGAGGTCTTCGCAGAAGACCCTGGTCTGACCGATGATCGGCATGAAGTTAGAATCGCCGGGCCAGCGGGGGACGATGTGAAGGTGAAAATGACCGGTCACCCCGGCTCCGGCCGGCTGCCCCAGGTTCAGGCCGACGTTAAACCCGTGCGGACGGTAACTCTTCTTCAATATTCTTATAGCCAGCTGGACCAGCTCGGTGGCCTCGGCCACGATTTCCCGGGGAGCCGTCTCAAAACTGGCTAAATGCCGGTAAGGAGCTACCATCAGATGACCGGTGGTGTAGGGAAAGCGGTTGATGATGACGAAGTTGTGCCGGCCCCGGTAAAGGATGAGAGACTCCCGGTCATCTTTCTTTTTTAAGGCCTGGCAAAAAACGCAGTTTTTCATCTTCAGTGCCTTTTGGACGTAAGCCAGTCGCCAGGGAGCAGTACAGTACCTCATTTATTCTGGTTAAGCATCTCTTTCAACAGTTTGGAAGGTTTAAAGTAGAGCACCTTCTTGGGTGGCACCTTGACCAGTTCGCCGGTCCGGGGATTGCGGCCGGAGCGCGGCGCCCGCTGCCGGAAGCGAAAGCTGCCAAAGCCGCGGAATTCGATTTCCTCGCCCTTGAGGATAGCCTCTTTGATGGCTTCGAAAAACAGGTTGACTCCGACTTCCGCTTCCTGCTTGGAAATGTTTAGCTCCCGGGAAACGATGTTTACCAGGTCGGCTTTGATCATGATTCACCCTCCTTTTTGCCGTTATCTTTGATGGGTAAATTCTTGAGTTGTTCCCTCAAAAGATCACCCAGAGTCAGGCGATCGCTCTGACCTTCCAGGTATTTTTGAAATTCCTTTTTCTGCTGGTCCATCTGAGCCTGCCGGAAACTCAGGGAGATTTTCCTGGCGGCCGGGTTGAGCTTGATGATTTTGGCCATTTTTTCTTCGCCAATCTTGAAGACTTCGGCCGGGTTTTCTATCCGGTTGTCGTCCAGTTCCGAGTTGAAGACCACGCCTTCAATGCCGGGCATGATTTCCACAAAGACACCAAAATCAGCGACCCGGACTATCTTGACCTTGAGCACATCGCCCACCTTCTGCCGCTGGAAGAAATCTTCCCAGATGTCGCCTTCCAGCTGCTTGAGGCCCAGGGAGACTTTCTGTTTTTCCAGGTCCACCTGGAGCAGGACTACTTCAATCTCTTCTCCTACCTTGAGTTTCTCCGAGGGGTGTTTGGTTTTTTCCCAGCTAATGTCGGAAATATGCACCAGGCCCTCGATGTCCTTATCCACCAGGACGAAAGCCCCGAAATCGGTCAGGCTGGTGACTTTGCCCTTAATCCGCGAACCGGGGTTATGTTTCTGGGCGAAGAGTTCCAGCGGGTGGGGCGTAACCTGCTTGAGCCCCAGAGAAATGCGGCGGTTTTCCGGGTTGATTTCCAGCACCTGAACGGTCACTTCCTGACCTACCTGCAGCACTTTCTTGGGATGGACCATCTTCTTGGACCAGGTCAGGTCGGAGACGTGGACCAGGCCTTCCACGCCTTTTTCCAGCTCGACAAAAGCCCCGAAATCAGTCAGGCTGACCACCCGGCCGGTGATTCTTGTTCCCGGCTGGTATTTCTGCCCGACGCTCAACCAGGGGTCGGGAGTCAGCTGCTTGTAGCCGAGGGAAATCTTTTCCTCATTCTCGTTGAAATCCAGGACTACCACCTCCACTTCCTGACCAACCTGGAGAACTTCCGAAGGATGGCTGACCTTACCCCAGCTCAGGTCAGAAATATGCAGCAGTCCTTCCACCCCGCCCAGGTCAATGAAGGCGCCAAAGCTGGTCAGGGACTTGACCGTTCCCTTGACTGTGCCGCCCTTGACCAGCCGGCTGAAGACCCGGCGCTTCCTTTTTTCCCGTTCGTCCTGAAGCAGCAACTTCCGGGACAGGACCACGTCCTCTTCCTTGCGGTTGAATTTCATAACCTTGAACTTGAGGGTCTGGCCCAGGAGCGAATCCGGGTCCTTGAGGGGACGGAGGTCGGCGTGGGCCCCGGGTAAGAAGGCATCCAGCCCGACGTCCACCGTGTAGCCGTTCCTGGTCCGGGCTTTGACCGTTCCGGTGACCCAGTTATTGGAATGGTAGGCTCTTTCCAGTTGTTCCAGGGCCCGGAGGACGTCAGCCTTTCTCTTGGACAGGAGGAAGTAACCGTCCTGGGGTCTGGACCTTTCCAGGATGGCTTCTATTTCAGTCCCGACTTTAATTTCTTCGAATTCCTGGGGATTGCGAAAATCTTCCAGGGGAATGGCCCCTTCGGTCTTGTGGCCGATATCGAGCAACAGGTGGCTGGGTGTCTTCTTTACCACCCGGCCGCGGATTAACGTGCCGGAGCTCAGCTCCTGCTCGGACAGGTGGTACTGGTCCAGAAGACGTTCGTAGTCTTCGGGAGTTAGCTGCTCCTCGTTCTTGGGGTTCTTTTTGCTGTCAATCATGGGTCACCTTCTCCTGGTTTGAATTCTGTTGGAAGCTATGGCTGATAGCCGCAACAGTTTTTTTGATTACCTCGGGCGGAGTGGAGGCCCCACCCGAAAGCCCGATCTTATTTACACCCTGAAGCATGTCAGGGGTTATTTCTTCCGGTGATTCAATGAAATAGGTCCTGGGCAGCAGCCGGCGGGAAATCTGGTAGAGCTTGTTGGTGTTGGAGCTGTTTTTGCCGCCGATGATCAGCAGGGCTTCAACCTCTCCGGCCAGCCTGGCC
>DMVN01000247.1:0-2227 GCA_003476685.1 Acidobacteriota bacterium
GACCGGGTCTGAGGCCGGTTAGCTTTATCAGCTGGCTTGACCCGGCTGAGTGTCTATAGCTTGGAGGGACGGAATGAAGCCGGCGAAACGAATTGGCCGGTGGGACCAAATCGGTTTCACCAGGATAGCCCTCATCATTTTGCTTATCTTTTTTCTTACGGCTTGTGCCACTTCTATCTCCAGGGCCAAATTTCACCTGGCCCAGGCCCAGGTTCGAGAACGTTCTTTTCAGACAGCGGAGGCCACTGCTCTTTATAAAAAATCCCTGGCCGAAGCCGAACGGGCAGTGAGGACAAAGCCGTCGGCCCAGGCCTACCTGCTCAAGGGAATGGCCGAGGTCAAGCTGGCCCGGTGGTCGGAAGCCAGCCGCAGTTTCAGTCTGGCTGCCACCCTGGGAGAAGACAAAGCCGACGGCTGGGCCCGGGAAGTCAGCCTTTACGGCCTGGCTCTATCGCTGGAGGAACAGGGTCTGGCGGAGCCGGCGGTCAGGCTCTATTCCATTCTGAGCGAGCGGGGCAAATTTTCGCCCGTAGTCCAGGCCGCCCTGGGACGGCTGGTGGACCACCAGCTGGCCTTGCTGGCTGAAGCCCCGGAGAAGGAGCGGGAAAAAATTCTTAGTAAAAACATAGAAATAGTAGGGAAAGCTCTGGAGTCCGACCCGGCCTGCGGCTATTATCATTATCTTCTGGCCCAGCTGCTCGGTCATCAGAAAAAATATCGACAGAGTTTTGAAGAAGCGGTCATGGCCAGGGAACTGGGGTTGCCGAAACTGGAAATCCATCGTGATAATGACAACCAGATTGTCTTCTGTTACCGACAGTTAAAGGGATCTCTGGCCGGGGAGGCCTGGGACGAATTCAGGCAGACCTACAGGCTGTGGATAAAGAAATGGAACTGGCCGGACGAGGAGACTCCGGACTGGAAGAGGAGGTAAAAATGCTGCCGGCAATTGCCTGGAAAAAGCAAGCGGTGGTCATGGTGGACCAGCGGCTGCTGCCCTGGAAGGAAAGATATCTCCGCCTGAAAACCGTGGACCAGGTGGCCCGGGCCATTGAAGACATGGCCATAAGAGGGGCCCCGGCCATCGGGATAGCTGCTGCCTATGGCCTGGTTCTGGGAATAAGGAGCCTGAAATCAGGGACTGACCTGGAAAAAGAATTTAATAAATTTTATCGCCGTTTATGGCAGACCAGACCCACAGCCAGGAATCTTTTCTGGGCCCTGGAGAGAATGAAGCGGGTTTTTGAAGAGAATAAGGAATCAGGTCTCAGCCGGTTAAAAAAAATCATGCTGGCTGAGGCCCGGGCCATAGAAAAAGAGGATTTGGAAGTAAATAAAAGAATCGGCCAGAATGGAGTAAGCCTGATACCGGAGGGAGCTACCATCCTGACCCACTGCAACGCCGGAGCCCTGGCCACAGCCGGTTATGGCACGGCCCTGGGTGTTATCAGGGCCGCTTTTTCCCACAAAAAGAAAATAAAAGTTCTGGCCTGTGAGACCAGGCCTTTCCTGCAGGGGGCCAGACTGACTGTCTGGGAGCTGAGAAAGGATAGGATTCCGGTAACTCTGATAACCGATAACATGGCCGGCTGGTTGATGCGGCGTGGCGAAATCAACCTGGTGATTGTCGGGGCCGACCGCATTGCCCGAAACGGCGACACAGCCAATAAAATAGGAACTTATTCCCTGGCCGTGCTGGCCCGTGAACATGGCATTCCGTTCTATGTGGCGGCACCGCTGAGCACTTTTGATTTCAGTCTTCATAGCGGCCGGGATATTCCGATTGAGGAAAGGAGCCCGGACGAGGTCAGGCGGGTGCGGGGTCAGCTTCTCACTCTGCCCGATGTGCCCGTAAAGAACCCTGCCTTTGACGTGACTCCGGCCAGGCTGATTTCGGCCATCATCACCGAGAAAGGTGTCATCAAGCCGCCATTTTCTGCAGCGATTAAGCAGATAAGGAACCAGCTATGAACGGCCTCTTAAAGAATCAAAAAGGAATGAACATCGTCGGCCAGGGCGGTAAAATTATCTTTTTTACCTTGCCCTCATTACTGGCGGCCAGATACCTTCACCGACGATTTCCCGATTGGGAAGACAGAGTTTGGCCTCAGTATTTAGTAGCCTTAGAATTATTTAAATCTGGCCTGGTGGTAGTCAGTTCCGACGTCTTGGGCTAAAATGTTTGTGCTGTTAGATGACTGGAGAAAGGATGACCAGGAAAAAGAAA
>DMVN01000247.1:2294-8662 GCA_003476685.1 Acidobacteriota bacterium
GTCCCGGAGCTGGCTTCCCGGCAGCACATTAAAACCATAGACTATGTGGTTGCCGAGAGCCTGACCCAGGCCGGGGTGAGCCTGGAAGATATTGACCTTTTTGCCGTCACCCAGGGCCCTGGTCTCATCGGTTCCCTCCTGGTTGGCCTGGCCTTTGCCAAGGGTCTGGCCTATTACTTTAAGAAACCGCTCCTCGGCGTTGACCACCTGGAAGCGCACATCGAAGCACCTTTTCTGGAGAATGAGCGGATTGAATTCCCGGTGCTGGCCCTGCTGGTTTCCGGGGGCCATACTTCGCTGTATTTTCTGGAAAAGCCGCTCAGCTACCAGCTGCTGGGCAAAACCCGCGACGATGCGGCCGGCGAATGCCTGGACAAGGTGGCCAAGTTTCTCCAGCTCGGCTATCCTGGCGGCCCGGTCATCGAGCGACTGGCCCGGGGTGGCGACAGCTCCCGCTTTCATTTTTCTCTGCCCCGGATGAAGACTGCCGGCTATGACTTCAGTTTTTCCGGGCTTAAAACGGCGGCTCTGAAAATAATCCGGGAAAACGGCCTGAACGCCAGCCACCCGTTGCTTCGCGATTTCCTGGCCAGCTTTGAGGAGACGGTAGCCAGAGCCCTGCTGGAGAACGTCCATAAAGCCCTGGAAGAATTCCGGCCGGCTTCCCTGATTCTCTGCGGCGGGGTGGCCCGCAACACCAGACTCCGTACCAGGTTTTCCGAACTGGCCGCCGGCTACGGCTTGCCTTCTTTTGTTCCTTCGCCCCGCCTTTGTACTGATAATGCAGGAATGGTAGGTGCCCTGGCCTGGAAGAAATACCAGGCGGCTCCCGTTTCTGGCACCGACCTGGACCTTGATGCCTATCCCAGATAAGATTAGGTCGGCCAGTCTGACCACAATTATCCAGGGGGCTGAAGGCCAGACTCTTTTTAAGAGGGGAAATCGTTCCAGGATTTTGAGCCCATCCAGAGCCCGCCGCGGGAATTTTGGCCGGCTTCCTCCGTCTTTATATGGGAGATATGGGAGGAGGGTGTTGTAACTTTCTGCGGGCAGAATCGTATTATTAAAGGAGAATTGAGTTTGCTTTGATCAAGGTGCTTCTGTTAAACTTGATTTGAAAATTGCCACGGGAACAATGTCAGGAGGCTTAAGGTGATAAAAATGGTGAGAAAATTAAATATTCCAGCAGGCTTGGCCATCGTTTGGCTGATGGTTTCGGCGCTCCTGGCCCAGGAAGCCGGTCCCAGGGAAATTTCTCTCAGCCTGGAGGAAGCCATTTACCGGGCCCTGAAGCATAATCTCAACCTGGTGGCTGAAGTCTATTCCACGGAAAAAGCCAGCGAAAATATTTCTGTAGCCAGAGAAAGTTTTTTACCGAGCCTGGGAATTGGCTACGGCAGTAGCCGCATAGCCAAGCGTTCGACCTCATGGATCCAGAGTTCCGGTACTTTTATATCTTCGACCCAGAATTATGATGCCAAGCTGACACAGAGATTACCCATAGGTGGGACTTTATCTGTAAGCCTGGCCAGTTATATAAGTGATTCCAACCAGCGGTTCCAGCTTTATAATCCTTCTTACGATACCCAGCTCCGGTTTGACTTTACCCAGCCTCTGCTCCGGGATTTCGGGCCGAGGGTGGCCAAGCGGGAGATTATCGTCGCCCGCCAGAATTATGCCATTTCCGAAGCCCAGCTGAAAAACCAGGTGATGGAGACCATCTACCAGGTAGAAGAAGCTTACTGGAACCTGGTGCTGGCCCAGGAAAATCTCAAGGTCAAGCAGCAGTCCCTGCAACTGGCCCGGGACCAGCTGGCCAAGACCAGAAAGGAAATAGAGGTCGGGCAACAGGCCTCCATTGAAATTCTCAACGTCCAGGCGGCGGTTTCCCAGCGGGAAGCCGAAATCGTCCAGGCCGAAGCTTCAGTCCGGACGGCCGAAGACCGCCTCAAGGTCATCTTGAACCTGACCAGCGGCACCGACCTGGCCACGGTCCATTTGATTCCCAGCGAAAAACCGGAGTTCAAGCCGGTTAAGGTTGACCTGAAAGAAGCCCTGCAAACGGCCTTGCTCAAGCGGCCTGACCTGCAGATTGACAACCTGACTATTGAGAGCAAGCGCTATAATTATGACCTGACCAGAAATCAGCTCCTACCCCAACTGGACCTGAACTTCTCGTACTGGAGCCCGGGAGTTTCCGGCGACATATTACTGTATCGCGATAACAATTTCTTGATCGGAGAAGTGGTGGGCAAGATACCCGGAAGCCTCTGGGATTCTTTCCGCGATGCTTCCAGGTTTCTCTATAACAACTGGTCGGTCAATTTTACCCTGACCATCCCCCTGGCCGATTTTATCAGCCGGTCAAAGCTGGCACTGGCCCAAACCGAGCTGGCCGAGGCCCAGGCCAAGCAGAAAGCCCGGGAGCAGCAGGCCATGCTGGAGGTCAGCGAGGCAGTCAATAACATCGAAACCCTGGCCAAAAGTGTTGAAGCCTACCGGGTGGCCCGGGAATATGCGGAAAAGCTGCTGGAAGCCGAGACCAAGAAACTGGCTGTCGGCCTGACCACCAACTTTTTTGTCCTGGATGCTCAGGAAAAGCTGGCCGCCGCCCGTTCGGCCGAGCTCAAAGCTCTGATTGATTACAACCTGGCCCAGGCCAGGCTGGAGAAAGTTCTCGGAACCATCCTGGAAAACAGGAAGGTCAGCCTGGGACAGGTCGGCCAGAAGTAATTCTGTTTGAGTGCCGGGGTCAGCTTGTGTTAATATTGACCCGTGAAAATTTCAGCCGTAGTCGTCACCTACAATAATGAAAAGAAAATAACTGGCTGCCTGGAATCGCTCCAGGGGGTGGTTGATGAAATTGTGGTGGTGGACAGCCACAGCACCGACCTGACCAGGAAGATTGCTTCCTATTTTACGGATAAAGTCTACCGGCACAGCTCAACCGACTATGCCGAACTCAAGAACTTCGGCCAGCAGCAGTCGGCTTTTAACTGGATACTCTCGCTGGAGCCGGACGAGAGGTTGTCCCGGGGTTTGAAGCTGGAGTTGCTGAAAATCAAACAGAGGCCGGACGAGGCCGAAGGCTATTACCTTCCCCGCCGGAGTTTCTATCTCGGCCGCTGGGTCAGGCATTCTGGCTGGTATCCGAACCGCCGCATCAGGCTCTACAGAAAGGATACGGGTGCCTGGGTTCGGGACAGGTTTCGGGTGTCACTCAATTTCTCCGGGCAGGCTGGCCGGTTGAAAAACCCGGTGGAACACCTGGCTTTTTCTTCCATTGCCGAGCACCTCAATTACCTGAACCGGATTACCGGACGCCGGGCGCAGGAAATGTACCTGAAAGGAAAAAAGGCTCGTTTTTACCACCTCTGGCTGTGGCCGGTTTTCCGGTTTTTCGGAACCTATTTTGGCCGGGGAGGCTGGCTCGACGGCTTTCCCGGTCTGGTGATTTCCATGCTGGCCGCCTATGCCGTTTTTCTCAAGTATGCCAAGCTGAAAGAGGTCTGGAAAAAAGGAGAGAGAATTGAGCCTGTGTCTTATAGCCAGTGATCCGCAGACCGAGCTGGAGCTCAAGCAACTATTTTTAATTTCTCAGGAACTCAAGAAAAGGGGGTTCAGGTTCTTTGTTCTTACCGGGCCCGGCAACCGGCTCTCCTCCCAGGCCAGGGTCCAGGGCAGCCGGGTTTACAATCAACGCCTCGACGGGCACGGCGGCTGGTTTTCGACCTGGAAGCTGCAGCGGCTGCTCAAGCGAAACCAGGTCCAGCTGGTGCATTTCTTCGACCGGACGGCAGCTGTCTCCGGCTGGAAGGCGGCTCAAAGGGCCGGGGTCAAGACCAGGCTGGTATCCTGGAAACCGGCCTGGAACCTCCGGGAAGCCTTGGGCTTGCTCAGCCAGGCCGATTCGGTCGTCTGCGACAATGAGGAAACCAAGAAGATTCTGTTGAAGCACAACCTGGCCCAGGGCCGGTTGGAAGTGATCCCGCCGGGACTGGATTTTTCACTTTATAAGACAGCCCGCAAGGATTTTCTGAGGCAGGAGCTGAACCTGGCGGCTGATAATTTTGTTGTGGGGTTGCTCTGCCCGCTGGAAGATTTGAAGGTTCTCAAGAGCCATCTCGAAGCCGTCCGGGTCCTGGACCAGGAAGCCCCGAGGCTCAAGGTGGTAATCCTGGGAATTGGGGCGCTCAACCTGGAAAGGTTGCGTCAGGAACAGGCCATGGAGTTTGAGAACCTCTATTTTTACCTGGGTTTTAACGAGCAGCTGGCCGAGGTCATCTCGGCCCTGGACCTGTTCGTTTTCGGAGCCTATTCCCTGCCGGAGGATTACATACTTAAAGCCATGGTCTGGAAAGTGCCGGTAATCGGGGTCATGTCGGCCGGCATGACCGACCTCATCCGCCAGCGGGAAACCGGTTTTCTGGTGCCGCCCAATGACGCGGCAGCTCTGGCCCAGGCCATCCTCAAGCTCTACCTGGACCGCAGCCTGGCCCAGAGCTTGAGCTCCCGGGCTTACGAGCTGGTTTCCAGTCAACATTCGTGCGAGGCCATGGCCCAGAAAATGGTCAATCATTATGAATTCCTGGCCTTGCAGAAGGGGGTTAAACTTGGTCGGGAAAGTGTCCATCCGTAAGTTATCCGGTAAAGATGAATTCACCAGATTGATAGACATTCAGCGGGTGGTCTGGAAACATCCGGACCTTGATCTGACCCCGGTCCACCAGTTCTGTATCTCCAGCTTCATGGGCGGGCTGGTGCTGGGAGCCTTCGTCGAGGAGGAACTGGCCGGTTTTGTCTATTCTTTCCCCGCTATCTATAAGGGGAAATTCTGTCATCATTCCCACCTGCTGGCGGTGCTGCCTCAATTCCAGGGGTACGGCCTGGGCAAGAAATTGAAATGGGCCCAGCGCCGGGAGGTGCTGAAGCTGGGGCTGGACCTCATCACCTGGACTTACGACCCGATGCAGAGCCGGAATGCCAACCTCAATTTTCATACCCTGGGAGTAATCTGCCGGAATTATCTGTCGGATTTTTATGGGGAAACACCTCAGCTGCGACTGGGACCGGGAATTCCCACTGACCGCCTGCTGGTGGAATGGCCCATCAAATCGGCCAGAGTCCAGAGGAAGGCCGAAGAGAAGGAAGAGAAGAGCCTGGACCTCAGTTTCCTGCCGAAAGCCCTGGAAGGTTACCGGGCTGAGGACGGCAGCTATCAGCCGGGCCAGCCCAACCTGAAGCTGGCGGCCCCGGTCTTCCTGGCCGAAACGGTGCGCGATGTCCGGGCTCTGCAGCCGACGCCCGGAATCATTGCCAGCTGGCAGGCAGCTTTAAGACAGGTCCTGACCCACTATTTCAACCGGGGCTATGCCATCGTTGATTTTATTTTTGGTGAGCAGTGTTACTATCTGCTTAAGAAGATGCCCGCCGGGAAATCGAGTTGATAGAGACTGAAGCGGGCTGGATAAGGAACCAGGAAAAATTATAGAAATGGTAAAGACTAAATGGAAGGTTAAAAAGCAACGTCTGAAAATAAAGGAGCTTGGCCAGACTGGAAAAAGGACTGGCCAAAAGTAAAAAATAAAAAATCAGGCTGCTTCTCAAGCCCGATAGAAAGGCAGGTGAAACATGGCCATCGAGAGAATTGAACTTAATTGTTTACGGCTGCCCTACGTTCATTTTTTTGAGACCAGCTTCGGTCGGACCTACGACCGCACCTTCATCGTCATCCGGGTTTATGAAGACGGGGTGGTTGGTTACGGCGAGTGCGTGGCCGAAGAAAAACCGCTTTACAGCGGCGAGACCACAGAGACCGCCTGGCACATCCTGAAGGACTTTTTAATTCCGCTGGTTTTCAGCCGGGGAATTGTTGAACCCGAAGATTATTATGAAGCGGCCAGGGTTTTCCGCGGTAACCAGATGGCCAAAGCTGGCCTGGAACTGGCTCTCTGGGATTTAAAAGCTAAAAAAATGGGTGTGCCTCTTTCCAGGCTCTGGGGTGGCGTGCGAGAAGAAATCCCGGCTGGCGTGAGTGCAGGCATAGAAGATTCGGTGCCGGAACTGTTAGCCCGCATTGAAGGATACCTGAACCAGGGTTATGAAAGAATAAAAATAAAGATTAAGCCGGGCTGGGATGTCGAGGTCTGCCGGGCGATAAGAGAAAAATACCCGGAGCTTCTGCTCCAGGCCGATGCTAACGGAGCTTATTCCATAGAGCAGGCCGAGCACCTGAGGAAGCTGGATGCCTTCAAATTGCTGATGGTAGAACAGCCTTTTCCTCCCTATGACCTCTGGGACCACAGCCGGCTTCAACGCAAAATGACCACGCCGCTGTGCCTGGACGAAAGCATCATTTCTTTTGATTC
>DMVN01000247.1:8695-12503 GCA_003476685.1 Acidobacteriota bacterium
GGGGTCTGGTGCGGCGGGATGCTGGAGAGCGGTATCGGCCGGGCCCACAACCTTCACCTGGCTACTCTGCCCAATTTTAAGTATCCTAACGACCTTTCGGCCAGCGCCCGCTACTATCAGGAAGATTTGATTGAGCCACCGATTGTTTTGAGCCGGCCGGGCTACATTCGAGTGCCTGAGGGGCCCGGTCTCGGTGTTAACCCGGTTCCTGAACGCATAGAAAGGGCTACCTTAAGAAAGGAAATTTTTAAACCCTGAGGTTCAGATAATTTTTGAGGCCTGGAAACCAAAAAACCGCCTGACGGGCAGCAGGTAACTTTGAAAGCAGTAAGGCATACTAAAAGAGGAGCATAACATGGCCGGGAAAAGGGAGAAAATCTACCCGGAATCAAAGATTGAGCTGTCACCTTTTGTTGCCAGGCATTATGATTTCTTGCTGGACTTGGTTACTCTGGGAGGCTATGCTCGATTCATCAGGAAAGCTATGGCTGATTTAGGGATAAAGCCAGAAGATTCCATCCTGGACCTGGGCTGCGGGACCGGACGCAATGCGGAGCTGATGATGAAATATCTTGGCCCGACCGGGAAAATAACCGGTCTTGATTTACTGCCGGAAATGCAAGAACAATTTCAGAAGAGGTTTAAAGACAGAGCCCGAGCTTCGTTCCAGCAGCAGCGCATAGACGTACCATTTGACCTGGGAGAAAAATATGATTTAGCTTTTATGAGCTTTGTGCTCCATGGTTTTCCCCAGCCGACCAGAATGATTATTTTAGAAAATGCCAGGCGACATCTAAAACCGGGTGGACGGCTGACCATCCTTGATTACGCTGAATTCCCGCTGGAAGAGAAATCAAAGCTTTTCCGCTGGGTTTTCCGGACCTTTGAATGTAAGTATGCCCTGGATTTTATTGAGTACGACTGGAAGGCAATTCTCCGTCAGCTTGATTTTCAGGTTGAAGAAGAAAAGTATTATTTTAAGAGGTCTATAAGGTTGCTCAAATCCCGGTTACCGGATTAGCAAATAATGTTTTCAGGCTTCAACCAAAAAAAGGGCCAGCTTACCTTTTAGCTGTTTTAAGGTGGTGAATTTTTTTTATGAGGATAAGAACCAAAAAAATATGGTGCTGGTTTTAATTTTCAAGACCGCTGGGGAGAAGACCAGGTGAGAGTGAAAATGGGCTAAGCCTGGTTTGTAAAAATTAAAAAACTTTTTTCCGTTCAATGATTTATGGCTAAAAGATGAAGCGAGTTTAAGATATAATAAACATTTCTAAAAGGCTGTGTTCTTTAATCATCAGAGGATGAGTAGCTTATTTTAGGAGTAAATCATGAAAAACCTGGTCATACTCGGAGCGGGAACGGGCGGTACCATCATGGCCAACAAGCTGGTTGGCCCGCTTAAAAGCCGGGGCTGGAAAATCACGGTCATTGATAAGGATGATAACCATTATTATCAGCCGGGTTTTCTGCTGGTGCCTTTTGGCCTGTATCATCCTGAAGATTTAGTAAGACGGCGTTCCCATCTGCTGCCGCGCGGCGTAGAATTCATAACGCAGGAAATAGAGGAAATAAAACCGCAGGCCAAAGCCATCAAATTTGCTGACGGCCAGGAATTAACCTACGACCTGCTGCTGGTTGCTACTGGAGCCCACCTTTGCCCGGAAGAAACGCCGGGGATGCTGGAGGGCTGGCGGCAGAATATTTTTGATTATTATTCCGTTGATGGGGCCGCTGCCCTGGCCGAAAAATTGAAAGAGTTCAAAGAAGGAACACTGGTGGTCCACATCAATGAGATGCCCATCAAGTGCAATGTCTCGCCCCTGGAATTTGCCTTCCTGGCTGACTGGTATTTCAGGAAACGGAGGGTGCGGGATAACATCAAAATCGTCTACTTGACCCCGATTTCCGGGGCCTTCACCAGGCCGGTGGCGACCCGCTATCTTGGAGAGCTTCAGGCGGAGAAAAAGATTGAGGTAGAAAGTTTCTTTATGACCGAAAAAATTGACCCGCGGGCCGGTAAGGTCATCTGCTACGACGGCCGGGAAGTATCCTTTGATTTGCTGGTCACCGTCCCCACCAATATGGGGGCTGAAGTAATCAAACGCTCCGGCCTGGGTGATGAAATGAACTATGTGCCGGTGGATAAGTCCGGGTTTCGCTCTGAAAAATACGCAGATATTTTTGTCATGGGAGATGCTGCCGGGAACAACTGGACCAAGGCCGGTTCAGTGGTCCATTTTGAATCAGAAATTCTGGACAAAATCATTCTGGCCGAGGCAGACGGCCAGAAGACAGAAATTGAGTTTGACGGCCATGCCAACTGCTTTATTGAGACAGGGTTCGGTAAGGGAGTGGTCATTGATTACAATGAACAGGTCGAGCCGCTCCCGGGAAAGTTCCCTCTGCCGGTCATCGGACCGATGTCGCTGCTCAAAGAAACCCGCCTCAATCACTGGTCCAAGCTGGCCTTTGAGTGGGTTTACTGGCACTGGCTGCTCAAAGGCCGGGCCATTCCCTTTGTGCCAGCCTTGATGTCAATGCGTGGCAAAAAGGACGTTCGGCAGGCTTGATAATAAGTAAGAAAGCGGCGATAAAAAACACTACTAAAATAGTAGTAATAAGTGGGCTTTATTTCCCTCTACCGATTAAATTCCCATTCTCCTTCAAATGTTTGCTCATACGGTTCATTAAATTTCCTGAGGCACTTTTCTGTTATTTTCAGTCGCAGGGGGGGAAGTGGAAATGACTCTGGCTTCAATTCTTACTTCCCAGGAGCAGGGATATGAAGGGTGGCCGGCCATTCGACCATTTTAATTTAAAATACTAAATTTCAGGCAGAAAATGTTTGCTTTTTCCCGATGTTTACATATACAATGTAGTTAGCCTCGTCAGCTTCTCGCTTTCAGGGCAAAATATATTTCAAGGAGAAAAGGATGAAAAATCTAGTTAAAGGTCTTACTGTAATTGCAGTTTTGGTGCTCTTCCTGGTCATGACGACCACACCCTCCATAGCCGGAGTAAAATTTGGTGTTAAGGGTGGTTTGACCCTGGCCAACATCAAGTCAGTGCCCGAGACTTTTGAAGGTTATAAGTGGGAAACCAAACAGGGTCTGGTGGGGGGTGTTTTTGCTGAAATTGGTCTGGCAGGGGGTTTTTCCCTTCAACCAGAAGTCCTCTATGTGCAAAAAGGTGCAAAAATCTCAGTTTCAGAAGGTGAGATTACAGGTACCCTTAAAGCCAACATTGATTACATAGAAATACCATTGCTTTTTAAGTACAACCTGATTTCCGGTGGACCAACCGTTCCTTCGGTCTACGTTGGCCCGTTTGTTGGATTTAATACCAAGGGCGAATTTGTTATTAAAGCAAATGGTTATGAGGAAAGAGAAGATATTAAGGATGATTTGAAAAGCACCGAATACGGTCTGGTTTTTGGCCTGGGCCTGACTCAGAATCTGGGTGTATTGAAACTTACTCTGGATGCCAGGTATGACCTGGGTCTTTCTAACATCATCAAAGAAGTTGAGGGGCCTGAATCCATCAAGACCAGAACCTGGCTGTTTATGGTTGGGTTTGCTTTCTGAAGACTTTCTTTTTCAAGAGATTTAAAGACAGGGAAGGCTTTTTAGCCTTCCCTTTTTTATTTCCGGCCGCCCTTGGCATTACCTGTCTGAACAGAAACCATCACTGAGCCGTTTACCTTTAGGTTTTAAGGCCGGAAACCTTTGCCAGAAATCTGTGATTCCAAAGTTAAAAAGCTGAACCTGAGTTCAGCTCTGCTTATATCTCTTTAAGTTCCAAAAAA
>DMVN01000247.1:12591-13070 GCA_003476685.1 Acidobacteriota bacterium
CTGCTGGGACTGATGGTTTTTCAGGCCGAGGCCGGAGTAAAATTCGGGGTTAAAGGTGGTCTGGTCCTAGCCAACATCAAATCAGTGCCTGAGACTTTTCAGGGTTATAGCTGGGAAACAAAGCGTGGTCTGGTGGGAGGTGTTTCTCTTGAGCTGGGGCTTCTGGGGGGATTTTCGCTTCAACCTGAAGTGCTTTATGTCCAGAAAGGGACGCAGTTTGATTTTGAGATGGAGGGAATTACGGGAAAATTTGAAACCCGGGTGGATACGATTGAGATTCCCCTGTTGTTAAAGTTCAACCTTATTTCAGGCGGCCCGACTATACCCTCGTTTTATGCTGGCCCCTTTGTTGGTTTTATCTCCAAAGCTGAGAACCTGATAAAGATAGAGGGATATCCGACTGAAAGAGAAGATATCAAAGATAACCTGACCAGCACTGAGTATGGCCTGACTTTCGGTGCTGGTCTGGTACAGAGCCT
>DMVN01000247.1:13120-18305 GCA_003476685.1 Acidobacteriota bacterium
GGGGTTTGTTTTTAATAAGTCTTAAGAACCGTTCAGACTAAGGGAAGGGCATTTCTGCTCTTCCCTTTTTTATCTCCAGAATCTCTAATAACGAGCGCTGCCTTAATTTATTCTTTTCAAGAATAATTATCAGATTGGCAAAGAAGAAAAGAGAGGTGGCTGCTTTTTCTTTTAAAGTCTTTTGAAGTTTAGACTCGAGGTGAAAAATTACAGACTGGTGAATCTGGATAAGCATTCAGGTATCCTGGCGGCCCAATTTATTGAATAATTGAGAAAAAGGTTGCCGTCAGCTAATTAATTTTTAATGATAAAATTAAAAGGATAAGCTAAGCTAAAAGGGGAGGCGAAAATGTCTGAAAATCATCCCGAGCCAACCTTTCGGCTGGTGTTTGAAATCGGGAAATTGATGGAAGACCATCCTCCAGAGATAAGGAACCGGAACAAGAAAATCGTTTTTGAAATAGCCTAGCCGCCCGGCTCCAGGTCTGAGGGAACGCTAATTTTTACCCGCTGGAAGCTTATCTAGCTGCCGGGCTAAATATTTGTACCGGGAAATTACTGTCAGAAAGAAAAAAATAAAAGTAGATATAGTTCTTCATCAGGTTGAGGGGCTTGGGTTTTAATGGGGTGTTGGCTACGGGAATTAGCTCAGGGCAGCTTTTCTCAACTTGGCTCAGGTTCTTCGCGGTAGTTTCTCCTGACATAAACAAAGCCGAAAATTATACTCAGGGCTAAGACAGAAAAGACCACCAGGTCGCGCCGGGCAAAAAATGGGTCATGTGGGGTTATATAAACCCGAGTTTTATTAAAGTCTAATAATTTGTCGATCAGAATTTATAAACCCGGCCCCTCAGGATGACTACTTCCGGACTGCCCAGGTTATCAAATGATTTTAAGGGGTCAGCGTTTAGTATCTGCAGGTCAGCGGCTTTACCCGCTTCTATAGTGCCCAGCTCATCTTCCAGTCCGAGGATACGAGCTCCGTTTCTCGTGGCGCAGACTATTACTTCCATCGGCTTCATGCCGAGGCGGGCAAAATATTTCATTTCTTCAAAATAAATCCGGGGATAAAGCTCGCGGTATTCTCCGTTGGCATCAGTCCCGATGCCCATGACGATTTTTCTTTTGTAGACTTTCTTGAACAGGGTTTCGTGCATGGCCATGGACCAGTGGCGTTTTTCAATCAAAAAGCGGTTGATATCATTCCGCTGGTAGCTGGCGTAATAAGTGTAAAGAGTAGGCACATTGAAGACCTGGTGCCTGGCCATCATATCCAGGGTCTCGTCATCCATTTCGTTCAGGTGCTCTATGCATTCCACGCCGGCTTTGATGGCTACCTTGGTCATGGTTGGTGGCATGGTATCAGAAAAGCCCCCGCCATGAGCCGTGATATGAAGGCCGAGCATCTTAGCTTCTTCTACCGCAGCTTTAGCTTCTTCCAGGGTAAACTGGGGAGAAATTTTAATATGTTTGAAGCCGGCTGCATACATCTGGCGCACTGCTTTGCGCCATTCCCATGGTCCGTCAACGGCCAGCGAGCCGTGCATGCCGTAGCCGTGTCCGCCAGTGATGGTGATGAGGTCACCGCAGGGGTAAAGCCGAATGCTGTCAATGTAGCCTTTTTTCTGTGCCTGAACGAGAGCCTGCATGGCTTCCACATGAGAACCAACGTCTCTCACCGCCGTTACTCCGCATCGCAGGTACATGTTCATCAATTGCAGAGCCCTCAACGTCGCCAGGCTGTTGCTGTCCCGGTAATATTCCAGGTCAGAGGTTTCGGAGGTCAGGTGAATGTGGCAGTCAATAAACCCGGGCAGAATCCATTTGCCGGCGGCCTCAATTTTTTGGGCACCTTCAGGAGCTTTAATTTTGCTGGCTGGACCCACCGCCTTAATCTTGTCGCCTTCAATGATGATGAGGGCGTTGGCCAGCGGTTCTTTCCCCGTGCCATCAATCAGCGTCCCGCCCACGATGGCTATTACCGCTGGTTTAACCTTCTGCTCGTTGGAAACGTTTGCTTGAGCCATAAGCTGGATGGTGACCAGCAGTATGGCTGCCAGGCTGAAAATAAAAACCACAACTCTGCTGCTCTTTAAAATAAAATTTGATGTTAAACAGCCTTTGCTTTTTACCAGGTGTTTTGATTTTGAAGTACTAAGTTTGGTTTTTACTTGCAATTTTTCCCTCCTGTCCGGATGTTGGACGTTCAACAATATGGTATAAATATTTATATCCTCAGACAAATTAAAATTGCTTTCAATCAAGCTCGGGAATGGCGTTAATGGTCAGAAGAGTTAGCCAGGGCCTTTATAAAGCAGACTGAATTCAAGGCCGGAATTCAAGTTTAACCCCAGGAACCACCCAGTCAATGTGCACGGGAACGTCGTTCTGCCCGCCCATGCCTTGGCTGTTGCCGTTGGCAAAGTGGGCAGAGCCGAAAATTTTTTCCGCTACCAGGGTGTTCCAGCCTTTTTTCGCCACGTACTCGCCCGTGATGTTGGGGTTTGTTCCAATTCCCAGCTCAGCCACAACGTCAAAGTCTTTTCCGCCGAAAACGAGCGGCTTGATTTCCTTTTCAGCATACTGCTGAGCTTCCTCGGTTTCGCCTTTTACCTCCACAAACCTTCCTTTTTCTATGAAAAACTTGAGCCTGAACTTAAGCGGGCCTGAGCCGCCCCAGCCAGCCGGCACGGTAAAGAAACCGTTGGTCTCTCCTTCGTGAACGGGCACCACGTAGGCTTCAGCCCCGGGCAGGTTGCCAAATTTCCCGGGTTCGGTCAGCAACCCACTGGAAACATGGACCAGGGTCGGGTCAATTTCAACAGTTATATCGGTCTCTTCGGCGACCACTCTTACCAGGCGGCTGTGTCTGAGCTTTTCCGCCACAGCCACGGTTTCCTGGTGAAGCCGGTTGTAATCCACGTCCATGGGCCCGCCTTCTTCAAACATTTCCAGGGTGAAACCGGGCATGCTGGCCACTCTGGAGCCCTTTTCACTCTGGGTTTTACGGAATTTGGTGTGAGTCAGGGAAAAGACTGTGGGCAGGAAAATGATTTCTTTAAAGCCAATTTTTTCGTAAAGTTCAGGCGTGGCATCTACCCCGCTTCGCGGCTCTTCAGGCACATAACTCAAAAGTTCCACTTCCACGCCCGCCTTCTTAAAAACTTCAAACATCCTGCGACACAGGGCAGCTGAATCATCAAACTTCTTCCGAAATTTTTCTTCAAATTTTGGGTTCCACTCCTGCATCACTATAGCTACCTTTTCTCCTTCTTTGTATCCCATGTTAACTTTTAAGGCATTGATGATGGCCTGGTCAATTTTATTCATTTTTTTCTCCCTCTAATGTTTAGTTTTAAGTTTGTTTTTCTGTCCTTTTTTGTTGTTTAATTCTAATTAATTTTTGAAAATTCTATTCTTGAAACTCTTTTGCTGAGATGACCGAACTGCCAAATCATCAAACCTCTCCCTTATGGTCCTTTTTAAGGGAACGCCATACCAGGAAAAGGCCCAGGGCCGTTATCCCGACTAAACTGAGCAGGTAAGAAGGGCTGGAAAAGACATGAAGAATTTTCACCTCGGCGAAGGCCAGGGTGGCAAAGCAAATCCCGATTATGGCTTCTCCGGCTATTAGGCCCGAAGCCAGCAGGGTGCCCTGGTTGGTGACCCGCTCTTTTGCCGCCGGTTCCAGCTTTCTCTTTTCTATGGCTTTTTCCAGAATTCCTTTGAAGACCCCGCCCAGAAAGATGGCAAAAGAGGTGTCAATAGGTAGATACATTCCGACGGCTATGAGCATCGGGCTTCGGACCTGCATCAGAATAAGGGCCAGGCCCATAAACATCCCGGCCAGGATCAGTATCCACTCGGTTTTCCGCTCAAAAATTCCTCTGGCCACAGCAGCCATCAGACTGGCCTGAGGAGCTGGAATTTTTTCTCCACCGAGGCCGGCCCGGGTTTTCAGGATTTCATTCTGAACTTCAGGGCTCAGGGCTTTGAGTTCCTCAAGATTGTAAGTTCTGGCTTCTAAGTCTTTGTGAGTTCCGTCATAATAGATTTCAGTCACGCCGGCATTTTCCAGCTCAGCCAGCCTGAGGGAGACGGTCTGTTTGATGTTTCCTAAATGAAGCACTGAAAGCACGAAGAACATTACCAGAGCCGCGGCGGTCACCCCAAAGGTATCACCAACCTGCATTTTCCAGGGGGTGCAGCCCAGAAAATGACCGGCCTTAAGGTCCTGCATCATCTCGCCGGCCACTGAAACCGAAACGCAGGTGAAAGCAGCTACAATCAAAACAGCTGAGATGCCGCTCGGTCCCTGAAGCCCGAACAGTACCATAATGAAAGCCACGATTATCAGCACCGAAACAGTTAGCCCGCTGGTCGGGTTGCTGCTTACCCCGATAATTCCCACCAGATAACCGGAAACGGCGGCAAAAACAAACCCCAGGATGACCATCAGCAAAACTGCGGTTAAGGAAGCTGGCACATTCTGGGCGTAGCGGTTGAACACAAAAAAGACGATGACGGCTACGGTGATAGTGGTCAGCAGGGCCCATTTTATGTTCAGGTCACGTTCGGTTCTGGGGAGCAAATCCGCTTCGCCTTTCTTCTGTTTGAAAACCGTGGAGAAAGAACCGGCGATGCCTTCAACCAGGTTTTTCCTCATCTTAAACAGAGTGTAAAAAGCACCGACCAGCATCCCACCGATAGCGATATAGCGGACATAATCCCGCCAGACCCGGATTATTTCAGCCGTCCAGTCGGATATGGCCCCGAGGTCGTGGTAATTCATAAAGAAAGCCAGAATGGGAGCCAGAAGTCCCCAGGCCAGCACTCCGCCGCTGAAGTTAATGGAGGCCAGTTTTGGTCCGATGATAAAGCCGACACCCAGGAAGGCCGGGCTGGCTTCAGGACCGCGGACCAAGAGTGAAGCCCTGCCCACAGAAACCAGCTTCTGGAATTTTAGAGCAATGAGCTTAAATTCGGTCAGGCAGGTGAACAGGGCGCCAAGCCCCATACCGGTCAGCAGGTGGCCCGTGCCACGAGCTCCTTTTTGGCCGGCTTTGTGGATTTCGGCGGCAGCCACAGATTCAGGAAAAGGGAGCTCCGGGTTGCTGGTCAGGATACGGCGGGTGATTGTAACGAACATAATCCCGAGGATTCCGCCAACTATGAGAATCAGGGT
>DMVN01000247.1:18315-19784 GCA_003476685.1 Acidobacteriota bacterium
AAGATGGCTCCGGAAGCCACATTGCCGCCTATTGAGCCAACCGTTCTGGCGGTGTTTTCTTCCAGAATTGTCCCGCGGAAAGCTTTGATTACGGCCATTCCCACCACAGCCGTGGTGTAAGTGGCGGCGATGGTCATTCCAGCCTTGAGCCCAAGATAAGCGTTGGCTGCGCCCATGAAAGCGGCCAGGATGACCCCGAGCAGAACTGCCCTCAGGGTGAATTCTTTGATGCTGGTTTCGGGTGGGACTACCGGCTTAAAATTGCTCCCTTCCATCTTGCCTGCTCCTTTGCTTTAATTTTTATGGTTGATTAAAATCCTGTCCTTGGGCAGCTCATAAATAGTCCAGTAGCGCTGTATTATTCTGGGAACGCCTGTATAATAGAAAACAATCCTCTTTTCAGTCAACGAGAAATTTGATGACAGATCAGGATGCGAAGTGACGCAGGTCTGTCCGTGGCTGCCTGGTTCTTGACAGACATCCGCTGTCCGGGGTATCTATGAGGGCGAAGACCAAAGGAGGCGAAGGAGGTTCCGATGAAAGCGACTCGAGTCGTGCTTCTTATGCTGGCGGTGTTCGCTGCCGGAGTGCTCTGGGGTAGGCTTTCGCCGAGTACTTCGGCCAAGCTTCTTGGCACGGATGAAATGGTCCAGGTTGGAATTGTGGTTAAAGATATAGAGAAAGCTTCCCGCGCTTACGCTGAGATTCTGGGCATGGAAGTTCCGGCCTGGTTCCTTACCGATACAGTTGATAAGTCTCACACCGAATTTCGTGGTAAGCCTTCCGAGGCCAGGGCCAAACTGGCTTTTTTCAAGCTCAAGAACATCACTCTTGAGCTCATAGAACCGGTGGGCGGACCGAGCACCTGGCGCGAATTCCTTGAAGAACACGGCCAGGGTGTCCATCATGTAGCTTTTGAAGTAAAGGGAATGGAGGAAAAGGTCAAGCTGCTTGCTGAACGCGGTGTTCCTCTGCTTCAGAAGGGTGATTACGAGGGCGGTCGTTACGCTTATGTTGACGGCACCAGGCGCCTGGCGGTCATCCTGGAGCTGCTTGAGAACTTTTAAGTAAGCTTATGGTTTTCAAAGCCTAAGGAAATTAATCTGTTTGATTTAAGCCCAGGGATTGCAGATTCATCTTAAAGCTTTGTAGGCAACGGGAAGTAATTCAGGTAATTATGATGACCTGAAATATAAAAATTCCTAAAATTTTAGCTAAAATTTTAGGCGAATAAGTCTTTAAAGAAGAGCACATCAGCGCCCAGAGCCAATCTGATTTTTATAGACGGAACAGGGGGCGGGTGAGGCAGGTAGGGCCGCCTGAGCCCTTGAAGGCGATTTCCTCGCCTGTAAGCTCATAGACAAAGCATCCGGCCTGACGCAAGAGCTGAGCAGTGACGGGGTTGCCCTTGAGAATGACCACCCGGCGCTGGCTTATGGCCAGCACGTTGCAGCCCTGGGTGGGGAATT
>DMVN01000032.1 GCA_003476685.1 Acidobacteriota bacterium
GCAAAAAGGAGGCATTTATAAATTTATGGGTGCGCTCATCGCCTGACCTGAAGAAACAGGGGGAGGAAGAGATTGGCTTATCAATCTTCCTGCTTAATATCAATATCTTCCTCCCCGTACCAGCATCAGCATCTATGTATAAAAACTGTCTGTCTTTTTTTTCTGTTTCCTTCAATCTTCTGGCCATCTCATTTCACCCGCATTATTAATAGCAAGATTTGTGCCAGGATTTATCAAGGGGAATTACCAAGAAGACCGGCAGGTTTTTTAAAAAAATATTTAACCGCGCGTAAAAATTCTTTACGGGAAGACTGCTAACCGGTTGTTCCAGGCCCGCAGAAAGACCTGATTCAAACCTGCAGGCGTGGGGCGAAGTTTCTGGACCTCATGATAATCAGACCGCCCTGGGGAACGTCCAGGTATCTGGCCACCACCTGGCACTTGGCTTTGAGTAGAAAATAGAAGGGGCCCTGGAGCTGTTCCAGGCATTCAAAATTGCCCTGACCTTTACTGATGATAAGGTCTGCTTCCCGCAGATGACCCTGGAATTCAGGAGAACATTGTTCAAAAACAGTTCCCGGGGCCCGGCAGCCAGAAGACTTAAGCTCGGCTACTTCCTCCAGTCCCGAGGCCCGGGCTTCTTCCAGGGTGGCATCGTTAATGATCGGTTTCTCCCTGACCGCGTAAATCACCCGCCGGCCAGAAAGTTCCAGGAATAGACGGTCAAAGACGGTTTCCCCGGCGTTGTCTCCCAGAAAAACGATTTTTTGGGCCCGGTCGAGGTCGGCCCGGAACAAGTAATAGTCATCAATGGCCAGCAGTTGGGATTGGAGGAAACGGCCATCCAGCAGCCAGTCTTCCCCGGAATTGGCCCCGAAATCAATCACATTGCCAGCCAGCGATATTTCCAGAGCAGCCCGCAGCGGGTCGGAGGCAGTCTGAGCCAGTTTTTTTAACCCGGGGTATAGCTCCAGGGCTCTCAGGATATGGTCCGTCTTTATCTTCTGGTAAGGGTCGGGATTGCGGCTGAACCCGGCTATCAGATTATACAGGTCCTCTGAAATTTCCGGTGGGGTCCGGTTAAAATCGGTCCCGGCCAGGAAAGCGCAGGCCTGGCGGGTCATTTCTCTGGCCGCCGGTTCCTCCAGCCCCAGAACCCCGGCTGTTCTCAACACCTGGCTCAGCAGGCAGAGGTAGCATTCGCTTTCGGCTTTCATAAGGGCAGTTTAGCATGTTTGTCAGAAATGTTTAAGGAACAGTACGGCCGGCTTGAAGCGGCCTTCCCGCTCTTTAACCCCTCCGGCAATAATCCAGGCCCGGGCAGCCTGAGCCTTTTCTTCTTTCTACTATTTCCGAAGGAAAATAAGTCCAGAAGGAAAAACCTGGCGGTTGAGACCGGTAACAGAATCTTCAGGAATTTTCAGTTTCCCCGCCAGCCAGAAGTTTATCTATGGTTTCGGTCAGGGACCTGAGGTCCAGGGGCTTGATGAATAAATGGTCGATTTGCAACCTCTCCAGGTCTTTTTTCTGAATCTGGTCGGCACAGGCTGAAATGACAATAATCCTCCCCTGGTAGCCCGACTGACGGAAATCGAGCAGCATCTGCAGGCCATTCTTCTGGGGCAACCGGAGGTCAGCAATAATCATGTCTACCGGGTTCTTTTCGAAGCGAGCCAGGGCCTCGGCGGCATCCCGGGCCAGGTAGACGTTATACCTTTCAGAAAGAAGGAGAAAAAAAGTCTTTCTTATGGATTCATCGTCATCCACGACTACTATTTTCTTATTAAGCATACCATCACCTTCTATCAGGATAGAGCAGGTTTTGTGCCAGATTCACCAGATGCTTCAAGGCAGGAGGCTCGGACAGAAGATGGGATTATCAAGAAAGCTGGCAATTATTTTTGCAGCCTGTCAAGATTTTTTACAGCCTGGGTGGTAAGGCTACCCGGTGTTTTATTCGGAAGTTTCCACCTTCAGGTCATAATCCTTGATCTTTTTATCAAGGGTCGGCCGGCTTATTTCCAGAATCTGGCAGGCCCTGGTCTTACTGCCCCGGGTAGCTTCCAGCACATACTGGATATACCTCTTCTCCACCTCCCATAAGGGCACCATCTCCTTGGGCACTGGAAACTTATCCTGGGCCTGGGGCCGGGTTGAGGGTTCAAACGGCAGGTGTTCCTTTAAGATTACGTCTCCCTTGGCCAGGATGACGGCTCTGGTCAAGGCGTTTTCCAGCTCCCGGACATTGCCCCGCCAGGGCTGGGCGACCAGGTACTCCATAACTTCCGGCGGCACCTTCCGGACGTTTTTCTTGAGTTCCCGGTTGATTTTTTCCAGAAGATAGGCCACCAGGTCGGGGATATCCTCTCGCCTTTCTCTGAGCGGGGGCAGGGTGATTTCCACCACCTTAAGCCGGTAATAGAGGTCCTCCCGGAATTTCCCCTGGTCCACCAGTTCCTTCAGGTTCTGATTGGTGGCGGCAATGATCCGGGCTTCGGTCTTCAGTATTTTTTCCCCGCCGACCTTCATAAAATCCCTGGTTTCTATCACCCGAAGCAACTTGGACTGCAGGTTGGGGGAAATATCACCTATTTCGTCCAGAAACAGCGTGCCTTTACCGGCGATCTCAAACTTGCCCCTGGTCTCGCTGACAGCATCAGTAAAAGCTCCCTTGACATGGCCGAAGAGCTCGGACTCCAGCAGAGTGTCGGTAATAGCCGAGCAGTTGATGACGATAAACGGCTCGTCCCGGAAGGGACTGTTATAATGAATGGCCTTGGCCACCAGTTCCTTGCCCGTCCCGCTTTCTCCCTGAATCAGGACGTTGGTCCGGGTGTTGGCCACAGAGCCGATCATCTTGAACACTTCCCGCATCTGGGGCGAGCGGCCGATGATGTTGTCAATCTGGTATTCTTTTTGCTTTTCCTCGATTAGGTAGCTGACCTTTTCTTCCAGAGCCTTCAGCTGGAAAGCCTTATCCATGGTCAGGTCCAGCTCCAGGTAGTTAAGCGGTTTAACCAGGTATTCAAAAGCCCCGGCCTTAATGGCCTCGACCGTGGTTTTCATGTCATCAAAAGCTGTCATCACGACCACGGCTGCATTCTTGTCGAACTGCTTGATCTGCCTGAGCACTTCCAGCCCATTGAGGTCCGGCAGCTTGACGTCAAGCAGGGTCAAATCCGGCTGAAATTCCTTATAGGCTTTTAATCCTCCTTCTCCGGTCTCGACCAGCTTGAGCTCGTAGCCCTTTTTCTTCAGGTGGGTAGCGATGGTCCGGCCAACCAGGGTATCGTCTTCAATAATCAGAATTCTGCTCATGATTTAGCCTCCTGTTTTTTTTCGGGACAGGGTAGCTTGATCAGAAAACAGCTGCCTCGTCCTTCTTTCCTGACCACCTGGAT
>DMVN01000105.1 GCA_003476685.1 Acidobacteriota bacterium
GTCCCTCGCCCGGGTTTACTCCGGACCTCAACCTTGCCGCCGCAGGATTCCAGTACCCGCCGGACGAAAAGCAGACCCAGTCCGAGCCCCGTTTCCTTGGTGGAAAAGAACGGGCTGAACATCTTGGTCTGGCTCTTTTCGTCCAGCCCCGGACCGGAATCCTTGACGGTGATGGTCACCCATTTCCTGTTGCTCCGGCAGCCCCGGATGTAGACCCGGCCGCCTGGCGGGGTGACATCCAGGGCATTGTCCAGCAGGTTGACGATGGCCTCTTCGAAGTAAACCGGGTCGCAGAGGATAAGAGAAGTGTCTTCGGGCAGGCTGATTGATATCCTCTTATCCCTGGCCTTGGCCTTGATATCCGGTCTTTCCGGGACGCTCAGCAGGATTGGCCGGTAATCTATGGGAACCAGTTCTTTAATTTTAATCTTCAGAAAATGGCTCATCCGGAAAATGATATCTTCCAGGTGCTGAATTTCCTGCTGAATTATATTAAGGTTGCGGTTACACTTTTCCCGGTCGCAGGGCTGGTCCAGCAACTGACGGGTGAAACCGCCGATGGCTACAATCGGATTCCTCAATTGATGGGAGATGAAAGCGGCCATTTCCCCCAGGGCGGCCATCTTCTCCATTTCCAGCACCTTCTTGTAGAGCCTGGTGGTGTAGATGTAATTTCCGGCCAGCAGGGCGCAGAGACTGGCCAGCTCGATGTCCCTGCCTTTGATCGGGGCGTGGGTGATGCCGTTGTCCACCACGATTTCGCCCATGACCTCATTGCGGGCCACCAGCGGCAGGCAGAGAAATTCATCCACCTGGACAAAGTTCAGGAAATGCCGGTCAACCGCCGGGTCGGAACTGGCCTGGCTGACCAGGATTATCTCCTTATTCCTGGCGGCCAGGGCCGGCAGCTTCAGGTTTTCGTCTTCCAGATTGTAGGTGAGCAACCTCAAACGGGGCTGCAGGTCAGGCATGATCCGGTTGACCAGCTCCCGGTTTTGCTCGACAATCTCCGCATAGCCCAGCCCGGGAGAACTGAGAATGGTCCAGATGGCTTCGGCTTCCTCCGGTGAGCGCGGGCCCAGCCACATAGTAGCTTTGAGTTTATCCCCTTCGGTTAGAAACAGAGTGGCCCGGTTAAAACCGATGCCGGCGCCCGAGGTCAGAGCCGTCAGGATGACCAGCAGGTTGTCTTCCAGGGAAAAGGGTTGGAAAAAACTCTGGGCAATTATCGACAGCAGGACCAGCTCTTTTGGGATATCAGGATGGAAATTGGCCGGCTGAATCTGATAGGTTTTGATCATTCCAGCCTCCAGCCCTTGGGCACCGCCCTGATGCCGTTGGCACTCATTTTAAAATAGCAGCGGTCTTGATCATTCTCCAGGCCAATGGTGAAGCTTTCCGGGATGATGACATTCTTGTCGATGATGGCCTTTTTTACCCGGGCCCCTTTTCTGATGACCGTGCCTTCAAAGACGATTGATTCCTCCACCACTGCCCCCTCTTCCACCGTCACTCCGTAGGACAGGATGGAGTTATGGATGATACCGCCCAGAATCTGGCAGCCCTCGCCGATGATGGAATTCTGGATTTCACCATCGCTCAGGTAGGACGACGGGTACTGCGGCTTATAGGTCCTGATGGGCCAGGCGGGGTCGTTCAACCTGATGGGTGGATTGGCCCCGAGGAAGTCCATGTTGGCCTGCCAGTAAGCATCTATGGTTCCTATATCCTGCCAGTAATCTTCAAAGATGTAGGCATAGACCTGGTTTTCTTTAATCAGCAGCGGCAGGACATCCTTGCCGAAGTCATGGCTGGATTTCGGGTTGCGAGCATCCTTAATCAGAGCCTTAACCAGAACCGGAGTGGAGAAAAGATAAACCCCCATGGAAATCAGAGCCTGCTCGGGCGACCAGGGCAAGGCAAAGGGTTTTTTCGGTTTTTCGGTGAAGTTGATGATGCGGTGGTCCTGGTCGATGCCGATTACTCCGAACCGGCTGGATTCGGCCACTGGCCAGGTGTGGGTCATGACTACGGCCTCAGCTTTCTTGTCCAGGAAAAACTTCAGAACCTTCCGGTAATCAGCGCGGTAGACGTGGTCCCCGGACAGCACCAGAATGACGTCCGGGTTTTCCTGCTGGATAGTATAGATGTTCTGGAGAACGGCGTCAGCCGTACCTTCATACCAGTGCTCACTGACCCGGCCCTGGGCCGGAAGGGAAATAATGTATTCATTGCTTTCCGGGTGGAAGATGCTCCAGCCCTGAAGAATGTGTCTTTCCAGGGAAAGCGATTTGTACTGGGTCAGCAGGGCAATCTTGCGGAAGCCAGAATTCAGAGAGTTAGACAGGCTGAAGTCAATTATCCTGTAGCTCCCGGCAAAGGGCACCGAGGGCTTGGCCCTATCCCTGGTCAGCGGATAGAGTCTCTCCCCTTTCCCGCCGCAGAGAATCATAACCAGGACCTTTTTATAGAATGTTTCCATCGGGCAGCACTATCTCCTTGAATATGGAATCTTCTTCTTCAATTTTATCCAGGAAGAAATTTTCTTCCGGGCTCAGCTCACTCTTTTTTTCCAGGAGCTCCAGCAGCCGACGGGCTCTTTCAAAGTGAAGACTGGCCCGGGCTTCAGCATAATCCCTGGCGGTCATGGTGGAAATCAGGAAAGGCCAGTCCGAGCTTTCCAGCAGGAACTTTTCCTGGAAAAGCAGCTTGAGCAACCGGGGGTTCATCCGGCGGAGCTGGTTGACATCCTGCAGCCAGGGGCGGCATCTATCTTCCAGTTCATATATTCTGGACCAGATCCAGGAAGTATCCTCGTTGAGCCAGATCCAGTGATAGCCCCCTTCACCCCAGGAACCCTCCGGCAGAGAAACTAATAAGCTGGGCGGAAGTTCTTCCAGACAGCGGGAAGCAGTGGCCGGTTTGACCACCGAATCCGGTCCGTGCAGTTTTTTAATCACCAGGTAGAGCCATTCCGGACCCTCAAACCACCAGTGTCCCAGAAGTTCGGTGTCATAGAGGGAAGGAATAACTCCAGCCTGGTGATTTTTCAGGGTATCGTTCAGCAGCCAGACAAAGTGGGAAGCATGAGCTTCCGCCCTGTCCAGCGCCTGCTGGTAATCGTAAGGAGTCTTGTCGGCCAGGTCAGTCCCGGGGCCGGTTATCCGCCAGTAGCGGAGTCCGCCGGGGAAATGTTTCTTGTGAAATTCCAGGTAATTGGCTTCACCGGGATAACCCTGGAAACGGCTCCAGACCTGTTTGCCGGAAACTTCATCCCGGGCGAAGAAACTGAGGTGAGAGGGATGAGCCAGGTAGGGCTGGTAAGGGTCTTGAGGCCGGACCGGCTCGGCCTTGAATTTTTCTCGGTATCTTTCCCACATTAGACGCAGGGCCGGAAATTTTTCCAGGTAGACGCCCCGGGCTTCACCACCTTTTAACAGATGGGCATCAACAAAGAAATAGTTGAGACCTTCCAGGCCCAGAATTTCATCCACACCCTTTCTCAAGTAGGGTTCGACCTCGCCCAGAGGCGGCTTCCAGGAATAACCGGGACGATAGGCACATTCCGGCAACCAGAAACCGGCCGCCCGACGGCCGAAATACCGGTTATAGACAAACTGCCCCTGCTGCACCTGGTGCCGGACGCTTTCATCCCGGGAGAGCAGAGCCAGGTAACCGTGGGTAGCCGCTGAGGTCATGATTTCCACCTGGCCGCTTTCCTGATGGCGGGCGAAGGCCTGGACCAGGTCGGAGCCGCAGTCATCCACAAACAGGCGGAAAATTTTTTCGTACCATTGTCGCCAGAAAAGCGATAGCGGCAGCAATTCTTTCTGGCCCGAGCGCTGAAAGTAAAGATAATCATTGACGGCCGCTTCCAGCTTCATCGTCAGGTAGTCAATGAAACCCTGAACAAACTTCTGGCTCTTGAGCTGCTCCATCAGAACCGGGGTGAAGCTTATGGTCAGCCCTGATTTTAGGCCCTCTTTCTCCAGGCGGTTGAGCACTTCGAGGAGCGGCAGGTAGGTTTCAGCCGCCGCCTCGTACAGCCAATCTGTTCCGTGAGGCCAGGTGCCGTGGTTCAAAACGTATGGTATGTGACTGTGCAGAACCAGGCAAAAATATTTTTTGCTGTGGTCAGAGGGCTTCATCAGTGCCTTCCCTTCTTCAGAGTTG
>DMVN01000144.1 GCA_003476685.1 Acidobacteriota bacterium
GAACGGCAACGGGAACGGCAACGGCAGGGGAAGCGCCGAGATCGACCAATTCCTCAAGTCGGCGCTGGCCGGCCTCGACTTCGAAAAAGAGAAGGTCAAGGCGCCCAAGCCCGCGCCCGCCGCCGAAAAACCCAAGCCCGTGCCGACGCCGCCCCCGTCGGTCGCGTTCAAGCCCAAGGCCGAGCCTCCTCCGGCGCCGGCCGTCGAGAAGCCGAGGGCCCAGGCCGCGCCCGCCCCGGCCCCGGAAATTCCGGCCGCCACGCCCCTCGAGCCCGTTACGAAGATCACGCTGACGCCGGGCGATCCCGGTTCCGATATCTCGCCCTTCTTCACGCCCGGGAAGCCGAAGCCAGAAGCTCCCGTCGAGAAGCCGAGAGTCCACGCGGCGCCTGCGCCTCCGGCGAAGCCCGCTGCGGCGAAGCCCGGAGCCAAGGCCACGGAAGCCGAGGTGATCGCGTCGACGGACCTGTTCGGCACGTTCGAAGAGACGAAGACCCGCAAGGGCCCGGCGACTCTCGTCCTGGTCGGCGTCAGCGTCGCCGCCCTCGCCGTCGCCGGGTTCCTCGTCCTGCGGCCGAAGAACACCGCCCCGAAGACCGGGAGCCTGCAGACGCAGCAGGAGGTGACTCCCGCGAACGTCCCCGCTCCCCCGGTCGAGGAAGCCCCCGCGCCCAAGGTCGATCCCGCGCCGGTCAAGCCGAAGCCCCAGCCCCAGGCCAAGAAACAGGACCCCGCCCCGGCGGGCGTGGAGGCCATCATCCCGGCCTCGGTCACGTCCGTTGCCCCGCCCCTGGTCCCCCCGCAGTCCGGCCCGGCCGCAGGAACCGACGCGGCCAAGTCGGACGCCCCCGCGATCAAGACGGAAGAACCCGCCGCCATGAAGAGGGAGGAGACCCCGCCCCCGGGAGGTGAGACCGCAGCCGGGATCGCCGCCGCCCCCGCCGCGGCCGTCTCCGAGCCGTCTCCCGTTCCGGCCGCTCCGCCGGTCCGCGAGGGCGACCTCATCGAGCTCGGCGCGGCCACCGAGCTCCCCAAGCTGGTAAAATCGGTCAATCCCGTCTACCCCGCCTCGGCCCAACGCCT
Source organism: Acidobacteriota bacterium (assembly GCA_003476685.1). Classification (GTDB taxonomy): domain Bacteria; phylum Acidobacteriota; class Aminicenantia; order Aminicenantales; family Saccharicenantaceae; genus Saccharicenans. Next base: position 1,084 of record DMVN01000144.1, read on the forward strand.
GGGCGTCGCCGGCTCGATCACGGTCAATGCGCTCATCGACGAGAAGGGCAACGTCATCGACACGGCCATCCTCAAGGGCATCCAGGACGACATGGGCCTGGGCAAGTCCGCCGAGAACGCCGTGAAGAAATGGAAATTCCAGCCGGCCCGCAAGAACGGCGTGGCCGTCAAGGTCTGGAAGTCGTTCGTCATCGCTTTCAAGCCCGAGGGCACATCGGCCGCTTGAGGGAATAAAGGGACATCACGAGCCAAAAGGAGTTTCACATGGGTCTGAGCAAGGAACAAGAGGATCTCTACAAAAAGACGATGGCCGAGGTGAAGCACCAGCTGGAACACCTGGACGAGGAAGTCGAAAAGGAACTCCAGAAGGTCCGGAAGCGCCTGGCCGAGCTCCAGGAATCCAAGAAGTCCCTGAAGATGGTCTACGAAGGCATCGCCAAGCTGCTGGGTATTGAAAGCGACCTGGAAGAGGATGCCACCGATACTTCCATCCCCAAGATGTAAGCTAACCGGTAGAGATAACAACCTGGCCAGAGCCTCAACCATCGGACCGGAATTAAGGGAACCAAAAACAGGAAAAATCGGCCATAAGTCATCCTAATAACGTCTTGAATCCCTGATTCTTTTAGGGTATCTTAATAGCCTATTTTTTTCTCCGGGTATTCTGATGTTTGTCGTCATCGGTTTTATGATCGGCTTCCTGGCAGCTGTTCCAGTTGGTCCGGTCAATATCTACATCATTTCCCAGACGCTGAAGAGGGACTTCTTTCATGGGATGATGGCCGGGCTGGCTACCGCCTTCATGGACTTCAGTTACTGCCTGGTGGCCCTGGTGGGATTTTTTCACATTGCCGTCAACGTGGCCAGTTACAATTACTGGTTGAAAATCGCCGCTGGCGTGGTTCTGATGCTGCTGGGCTTAAAATTATTCCATGATGCCCGGGTTTTCCAGTTCCGGGTGCGGGAAAAAGACACAGCCATCATCAGAAGCCCCCGCCCCCTGCTGGGGGTGTTTCTTCTCTATATCTCCAACCCCTCGTTGTACGCCTTCTGGATAGCCGTGGCCGGTTTCGTGACCGCCCACGGGCTGCTGAAAGAGGGCCTCTGGCCAGCCGTTTTCTTTGCTCTGTCCTGCGGACTGGGGGCGGTTGTCTGGTACTTCTTCCTGGTCCGGATAGTCACCCATTACCAGGCTCGCATCCAGGAAAAGACTTTTAAGAGACTGCTGGCCGCCCTGGGACTGCTTCTGGTAGGCTTTTCACTTTTTACCTTTTTCAAAATCTTTGCCGGCCAATAATCCTGTTCCCTGACTGTCCTATTAAATTTAAGCTTCCATCGCTTCTCATTCCGAGTAAAATATAAACGGATGCCGAAGGAAATCATATTAACCAGAGACCGGGATATCAGATTTCCCGAGTTCGTCATCCTCAAGGCCTCAGCCGGCACCGGGAAAACCCGGGCCCTGACTCTCCGCTTCACCCAGTTTTTACTTTCACCAGCTATCAAACACAATGACCCTCAGCAGATTCTGGCTATTACTTTCACCCGGAACGCCACCAAGGAGATGAAGGAAAGAATCATCTGGTGGCTGAAGAAATGTTGCTTTTTCTCCGACCGCGCCCAGGAAGACCGCGACCTGGAAGCCATCCTGAATTTGGTCACTATAGACCGGGACCAGCTTCAGACCCGGGCCGAAGAAACCCTGAACAAGATTCTGAGCAACTACAGTGATTTCCAGGTAACTACTATTGATAGTTTTATGGCCAATATCTTCAAAGCTTCGGCCATCGAGCTGGGAATAAGCCCTGATTCTGAGATTACCATCGATTCCGGGCCGGTCCTGACCTATACTTTTTCCCGCCTGTTGAAGAACATCCGGGCCGATTCCCCTGAGTTCGGTTTTTTCCAGGAAGTCTGCCAGAACCTGAAGGAGATGCGAGGTTCAAAGGAGGCCTACGCCTGGGACCCGGCAGCTGACCTGGAAAATATCCTGATTGGCCTCAACCGCAAATTAGCCGCCGCCAACCGCCGGGCTCGTCAGCTTGACCTGAAGCCCCTCCGAAAGACCTTGCAAGAACTGGAAGAAAAATTCCAGGTCAGCCGGGAAAAGCTTATCCGGCTGATACAAGACTGGGGAGGCTGCCCGAAAAATTCAAAACTCCTGAAATACCTATCCAGGTCCAGATTGAGCGACTGGAATGACTATGACTTTGGAATACTGGAAAGCAAGAAGCAAACGCCTCCAGCCCCCGTCGTCCGGGAACTCCAGAAGCTTAAGGAAATAACCGACAGGTACAAAGAAATCCAGGCCAGAATATTTTTCCAGCCGCACCTCAAGATTTACAACCGCTTCCTGGAGGTCCTGGACCTGGCCAGAAAGGAAAGAGGTCTGGTTTTCCTGGAAGACATTCACTGCCAGCTGGCCAATTATCTGGACCGGGGAGTGGTGCCCGATGTCTACTTCAGCCTTGGCAGCGAAATCTACCATTACCTGATAGACGAATTCCAGGACACCTCTCCCCTGCAGTGGCAAAATCTCTACCCGCTGATAGAAAATGCCCTGTCTCAGGGAGGTAGCCTGTTCATCGTCGGCGACACCAAACAGGCCATTTACGGCTTCCGCGAGGCCGATTACCAGATCATGGTCAACCTGATAAAAGGGCAGGACGGATTTGCTTCAGTCCACCCCAGGATAGCCGAACTGCAGGAAAACTGGCGCAGCCGCCCGGAGCTCCTTAGCTGGCTGAACAGAATTTTCCCGGATGGCATCAGAGAACTGCCGGTAGAAACCATGGACTGGAAAGATGCGCCGCTGTGGCGGGAAGCCGCCAGCCGCAGCGGTCTGGATGATTTTAGTTGCCGCCCGGCCTGTGATTCAGGGTCTTTTCCAGGTTATGCCGAATTGAAACTGGTGGACCTGTCCAGAAAAACAAAAAAAGAAGCCGGCGATCAAAATAATGGCTCCGAACAGCCGGATAGCGATGACCTGGAAGAACCGGAAAAAAAAGAAGTTCAGGCCCTGATCAAGCAGCTGCTGGATCGTGGCTACCGCTATGCCGACCTGGCCATCCTGACCTACGAAAACGAGCGGGTCAAGCAAGCTGCAGCCTGGCTCAATGAGTTGCAAATTCCCTTTGTCCCCTACTCGGCCCTGGATATAAGAAGCCGCCCGATTGTCAGGGAAATCCTGTCCTTCCTGCAATTCCTGGATTATCCTCTGGATGAACTGAATTTTTCCGTTTTCCTCTGCGGCCAGCTTTTTCAGAAGCGGCTGCAGCAAGACCGGATTTCTCTGGAGCCAGAAGCGGTCAGGGAATTCATCCTGAACCATCGGACCCTGGGCCAGACTCCCCTTTACACCGCTTTCAGGCTGACTTACCCCGCTCTCTGGGAAGCCTATTTTGAGGACTTTTTCAAAACCACCGGCTACCTTCCCCTTTACGACCTGGTCAGCCAGGTTTTTCGGGTTTTCCAGCCCCTGGAACTTTTCCCGCTGGAAGAAGGAGCCCTGATCAAGCTGCTGGAGGTCATCAAGAATTTTGAAGGCCAGGGCAAGAGCAACCTGCGGGACTTTATCAAGTTTTCGGCCGAAACCAGTGAGGATAAAAACCTCTGGACCATAGACGTCCCGGAAACTCTGGACGCCGTTAAAATAATGACCATTCACAAAGCCAAGGGTCTTGGTTTCCCGGTGGTCATTCTGCTTCTTTACCGGGAACAGATTAAGTCCGAGACCTTCTATCTCAGGGAAAGCAGGACCAAAAGGACGATCCGGGCCGGGGGTCCGCAGACGGTTGAAGTTCTGAGACTGAATACCAGTACTGCCAGCGCCCACCCCGAATTCCAGAAAGCTTACGAGAGCCACCGGCAAAGGGAACGGGTGAATAAATTAAATACCCTGTACGTGGCCCTGACCAGAGCCCGGGAAGAGCTCTACGTAATCGGGGTCAAGAAACGAAATGAATACCCCTTTCTTCTGCTGGAAGCCATCCTCGACCTTGAAACCGAAGGGAAAAACGCCTCCGCCCGGTGCCAGCCCGATACCAGGCTGGAAGCGAAAAGAGAAACCACCCGGCAGGAGCTTTTAGCCCCGTTGACTGTACTCCAGGTTGGAAAGTTTTCGCCGGCTGCAGACAAGCCTGCTTTTAATTATTACGAAAGAAGGCGCGGCGAATTGATTCATGCCCTGCTGGGGGCCATCGAATTTGCCGGAAAAGACCTGGAACAGGTGCTGGCTGCCGCGGCTGCCGCAGTCAGGACCACAGATTTTTCAGCCAGAGAAATTCTGGCCGCGGCCGGGACGGTCAAAGAATTCCTGTCGCTGCCCGAAGTAGCTGCCTACTTTGAGCGCCGGACCGGTCGGGTCGTTCACCGCGAAATAGAGCTGGTTGACGCCCGGGGGCGGCTTTTCCGGGCAGATCGGGTGGTGGTTGACCCGGACCGGGTCACAGTGATTGATTTTAAGACCGGCTCTACCGATGACCTGGAACTGCGAGCCGGCTATTTCCAGCAGATAAAAATCTACATGGCGATGCTATCTGACATTTATCCAGGAAGAAAGATAAAAGGGATTCTGATGTATCCCGACCAGAAAAAACTGGAGAGAGTCTGATGTCCCTGGTTTTGATTCGGCCCGGACAGGACCTGCCGGAGATTCTGGCCACCCGGTTGCTCCAATCCAGCCTGGAACTGACCGGATTTCAGGTGGTCTTTCCAGAAAAGAGACCCGGTCATTACCTGAGAAAGGCCCTGGCCCAGAAGCTTAAAAAAAGCTTCCTGCCTCCGGTCATCCAGTCCTTTGATGAATTTGTTGATAGCCTCTACCTGGAAATAAACCCGAACCAGGACCGCCCGGCCGACCCCATCGACGCCGTTTCCATCCTTTACCAGCTTCACCGCCAGCAGCCCCAGCCGCTCGGGGGGAAAGCCTTTTTATCACTGGACGAATTTTTCCCGCTGGGGCTAAAGCTTTACCAGGACCTGGAAGAATTGAAATCCGGGCTGGTAACCCGGGACAATTTCCTGATGATTGATTCGCTGGCCGGGCAGAACCTGCCGGAAAAAACCAGGTCCAGGCTGCAGAAGGTGTCTTTCTTCTTCGAAAATTTTTATAACCGCCTGGCCGAGGAGAAATTATCAACCCGGGCCACCCGTCTGGTAACCGTCCTTGACCAGCTCCAGCCCGAATACCTGGACCGCTTCCAGCAGACCATCCTGGCCGGGTTCTACCTGCTGACCGCCGGTGAAACCCGGCTGGTAAAAAAAGTCCTGGAATCGGAGCGGGCCATCCTTTATCTTTTCGACGGGCCAGGAATAGAGGAAATGGTTCAGAGCCTGGGGTTCGAGCCGAAAGAAGCTGAGGTCATCCCGGAAGAAGCGGAAGACAACCGCCAGCCGGAAATTCATTTCTACCTGAGCCCGGATTCTCACGGGCAGCTTTTCATCCTTAATAACCTGATGGCCGAGAAAGTAAAGAACCAGTCCCGGCTGAACGAAAAACAGGTCATTGTCCTGCCCGCCCTGGAGAGCCTGATACCACTGCACCAGCAGACTCTATCGGCCCTGCCGGAAGAAGCCTATAACATTTCCCTGGGCTATCCGCTGACCAGGACTCCTCTTTATAATTTTTTTGATTGTCTGTTTAACCTGATTCAAACGGCTGATGAATCAAATCGGGTTTATGCTCCTTTTTATCTGGATTTTGTCCTCCATCCCTACACCAAGAACATCTATTTCCCCGGGCCGCAGCCAAGCGCCGAGCTGACCAGGATTCTGTTCCATGCTATCCAGGAAAGCCTCAACCAGAAAAAGGGCAACCTCTTCTGGTCGCTGGCGGAAATCGTCGCCGACCGGGACTGGCAGAAAAAACTGGACGAATATTCGGAGACGGCCCGGACTCCGAAAGCCCCGGAATTTATCAAGCACCTCCAGTCCATCCACCAGCAGACGATTGAACCTTTCTTCCAGATTGAAAGCATTGGTGACTTCGCCCTTAAGCTCATCAACCTGCTAAATTTTCTGGTCCACCACAGCACTGCCCCGCTTCACCTGTTTTTCCAGCCTTATGCTGAAGAGTTTTTTGCCCGATTGGAGAACCTGAAAAATTCGCTGATGAACCGGGAAAAATTCCAGCACCGCAACAGCTATTTCAACCTGTTCCGCAAGCTCATCTCCGAGGCCCGGGTCAGTTTTCCCGGGACCCCGGTCCACGGCCTCCAGGTGCTCGGCTTCTGGGAAACCCGCTGTCTCCAGTTTGCTGAGGTCTATCTCCTGGACATGAACGAAGAGGTCATACCCGGCAGCAGCAAGCTGGATTCCCTGCTGCCCCAGATGGTCAGGAGTGCCCTGAAGCTACCGACCTATCGGGAGCGGGAAAAAAGATACCGATACTATCTACATCAGCTGGTTTCCGGCGCCAGCTCG
>DMVN01000185.1 GCA_003476685.1 Acidobacteriota bacterium
CTGCAGGTGCCGGTCGGCAGCCGTGACAGGTTGACCCTGCCCACTCTCTGGCCGGACTATCGCATCCTGGAATCGGGACGTTTAATCTGGGAAAACGAGGAGTTCGTGTGCGAAGACCCGGACCTGGGTGTTTTCCTGGCCGAGCCGGACCGCCGGCCGGTCTTCTGGATAGAGTCGGGTAAATACGACTTCCTGCTGCAAAAGACCTGAGCTCCAGACGCCGCCGGGCCGCCGCCAGATTGAAGACTCTCAGTTCGGTCAACAGCTTTCCTGCTGATAACAGGCATCTTTTAATTAAATTCCAGTCCAGAACCCGGTCCGGGGTTAAATTCATAAAAATCAGGCCGGCTGGCAATCAGGAATTTTTTTGGCGCAGTTTTCTGAAAAAGCAGATCTCGGTCTTATCAACTGGAGCTCCAGGCTGGCCGGTCAGAGGTCATCAGGACCTTCCAGGAAACCCGCTGCTGGCTGCAGTTTTTGGGTTAAAGGTAGCGCCGGAAGAGATGAGCGGCCGCAGCGTAAGCTTTAATCGTTCGGTTGACATCTTCCGGGGTATGGACGGTTGACAGACAGCCCCCGCCGTGGACCACGTGAACGCCGTTGAGGAGCAGGGCCAGTTTCAGGGCTTCTTCCCGGAGGACGACACTGGAGCGCCGGGGATTCCAGAGGTCCTCGGGTCTGCGGTAGGCAATTTTTTTCTGCGGGAAATTGACCATAAAGAAAGAGCTGTCCTTAACCAGTTCGTTACCATATCCGGTGCAGACGGCTTCCAGGCCTTCATCACGGAATACTTTTTCGATGCCCCGTCTCAGCCTTTCGGCCTGCTCTCCCAGGTAGGGATAGACCCGGTCCTGGTTCTGTTCTAAGTAGTCAAGCATGGCCAGCCCGGCCCTCATGTATTCCTCGTGCGAAGAAAAGGTGCCGCCCTCAAACTGGACTCGCAGTCCGGCCGCTTTCGGCCGGTCGCAGCCTTCCATGATTTCTGACCGCCCGACCACGGCTGACACCGCCTGGCCACCGCCGATCAGCTTGCCGAACAGGGAAATATCGGGCTGGAGGCCGTAGATTGTCTGCAGCCCGGAAGGACAGAAGCGGAAGCCGGAGATGATTTCATCGAAGATCAGAACAACTCCGTATTTATCAGCCAGCTTCCGGGCCAGTTCCAGGTATTCCCGCGAGCAGAAAAGAAATCCACCTACCCCGATAAAGGGCTCCAGGATAAAGGCCGCCAGCTTTTTCCCGTGTTGACGGAAGACGTCGGACAGGTGCTGGGCATCGTTAAAGCGGGTGACCAGAATCTTGCGGGAAAAATCAGAGGGCAGGCCGGCCGAATCGGCCGAGCGGAAACCGGTCCCGGGGTGATATTTGACGCCTTTGAGCAAGTAGGGAGAAGCCCCGTGCCAGCCACCCCCGATTTTCAGCACCCGTTCGCGGCCGGTATAAGCCATGGCCAGCATCACGGCGTAGGTAGCGGCCAGAGTGCCGGACGTGGTGAAACGGACTTTAAGCCCCCGCTGTCCGAGGCTGGCGATTATTTTTTCGGCCAGTTCCAGCTGGGGCAGGCTTTCAAAGCCGGTGTGAAAAGCTCCGCGGGAGAAGTGAGGTTCCACCTGCCGCCGGATGACTTCGGGGTTATGACCGAGGATGTTGGCGTAATGACCCTGCCAGTAATCCAGATAGCGGTTGCCGTCGACATCAACCACTTCGGCCCCGCGGGCCGAGCTCAAGAAGAAGGGGTAGGGTCTCCACAGCCGGAGGGTGTGGCTGCCGCCCCGGACCATCACCCGGGAAGCCCGCCGGAACAGGGCAGCACTGCCGGGCGTTTTTTTCTGGTACTCTTTTTCGAGGTAGCGGAATAACTTTTTCATTTTACTTTTGCCGGCCAGGGGCGTAATATTAAAAAGAGTTTAATTTAAGCCCAATCGTGGCTGAAAGTCAATCCACCCGGCCGGCGGCCCGGGGCGGGGGCTTGATTCCTTCCGGAATCTATATTAAACTTATAGGAATAGTAGGAATTACAAGATTGCCTGCCAAACCATTATAAAGGAGATTAAACATGCCATTACTGAACGAGGAAGTCAGGGACTTCACCCGGAAAAAATTTGAGGCCGAGCTGGTCAACCCGGTTAACCTGGTGTACTTCACCAAAGAGAAAAGCCCTTTAATCGTCCCCGGGCGCGAACCCCAGGAAGATTGCGGCTTCTGCCCGGAAACCAGACAGCTGCTGGAAGAACTGGCCGGGTTGACCGACAGGATAAAACTGACCGTCTATGAGCTGGATAAAGAACCGGCCCGGGCAGCCGAATTCCAGGTGGACAAAATCCCGGCCATCATCGTCATGGGAGAGAAGGACGCCGGCATCCGCTTTTTCGGCATACCTTCTGGCTACGAATTCATGAGCCTGCTGGAAGCCATCGTTGATGTCAGCCGGGGAGAAACCGAGCTCAGCCAGGAAACCAAAGAAGCCCTGAAAAAATTAACCAGGGAAGTGAACATCCAGGTTTTCGTCACCCCCACCTGCCCCTACT
>DMVN01000260.1 GCA_003476685.1 Acidobacteriota bacterium
TTTTCCCACTCCTTCAATTGGATGGTCGAGCAGCTTGAAGCCTATCGGCAAAGGATTCTCGGCCAGAACCGCGAACTTGAGCGACTGGCCACCACCGATCCGCTGACCGGGGTGTATAACCGCCGCTATCTCATGGATTTCGCCACCAAGGAATTTTTGCGTTCGCAACGCTACTCCCATGTCTTTTCCGCGATCCAGATGGATATCGATTATTTCAAGAAAATAAACGATACCCATGGCCACGCGGTCGGCGACGAGGTGATCAAGGCCTTTACCGTCACGTGTCAGGAGGTTCTTCGGGAAAGCGACGTGTTGGGCCGGGTAGGAGGGGAGGAATTTTCCATTATCCTGCCTGAAACCGACAGGGAAGGGGCGTTGATCGTCGCGGAACGGATTCGCCGGGTCATCGCCGATTTGAAGGTATGCGCGGAGGAGCGGATTATCCGTTTTACGGTCAGCATCGGGGTCACCCATCTTCGGCAAGAGGATGCCGGTCTGGAGGCTGTGCTGAGAAGGGCGGACGAGGCCCTCTATCTTGCCAAGAACGGCGGGCGGAACAAGGTGGTCACTGCCTGATGGGTGTTATGGCGCCGCGATTTTCCGCCAGATCGGCAGGGAGGGGCTGAGTCTCTCGAAACGGCGATCCTGCTCGATGGCGTCGCTGTTTTTGTGGTTGGCGATGAGTATCCCCCCGGTTTTCATCGAATCCTCAATGAGCCTTTCAAAACGCAACTGCTGTTCCCTGCCGGAAAAGGGGCGGTAGTAGTAAATCACCTCGTACCCGCTGTATCCCCCATATGCCCAGATATCCGCCTGGGCAACCCGTTCCTCGCCGATGAGCTTGGCTGCAATGGGGAAGGAATATTCATCCTTTTCAATGCCGTACACCTCAAAACCGAACTGCTCGGCAATGAGCAGCACGTTGCCTATCCCGCAGCCCACATCCAAAAAACGGGGCATGGGCGCGGGCGGCTCATCCCGGTCGAGCCCGAGAAAATCGCTCACAAAACGGAGCTGGGCAAAGATCTGCCTGGTGTCCATGGCCACAAAAGGGTACTCGCAGCCGGTGTCGTTGCGGGTTTCCCTGGCGGCGTCCCGGCTGTAAAATCCGACAAACCGGTTGATGACGTTGTAAAAGATATCGTTTTCTTCGTTTTCCATGTGTCTTTCAGATAAAGAGGGTTGCTGGACAAGACCGGGAGCAGAACCGTGTATACCACGATTGCCGATGAATTCCTCGGCAAAGTTGCCGTGCTGTGCCAAGGTTACATCGTGGCGTGCGCCCTGGCGCGTTGTTCTCCAAGGCGCGCCAGGGCGCAGAGCGCGGCTTGCGCCAGAAACCGGGCGCCCGTGGCCAGAACCCCTTCGTCAAAGTCGAAGCGGGGGCTGTGGGCCGGGGCATCGTGCAGCGTGGTGTGTTTCGCGCCAAAACGTACCAGGCAACCGGGGATTTTTTGCAGGAAAAAGGAAAAATCCTCCCCGCCCAGGCTGGGCAGTGGCTGCCCCTTTACTTTGTCCTGGCCTACGATGTGCGCAGCCACCTCCGCGGCGATGCGGGCGGCGGCCGGGTCGTTGATCACCGGCGGATAGCCCTCCACAAAGGTGAAGGCGGTTGTTACCCGGTGGAGCTGCTCCATGGCCTGGGTCATGCGCTTGAGGCTGTCGCGGCAGGCGGCGCGGGTTTCCGGGCTGGTGGTCCGGATGGTGCCGGCAAGAACCACCTTCGAGGCGATCACGTTGGCGGCTGTGCCTCCGTGGATGGAGCCCACGGTGATGACGGCAGGGGAGCAGGGATGGGTTTCGCGGGCCACGATCCCCTGGATGCTGGTGATGAGCTGGCCCGCGGCCACGATGCAGTCCGAGGTTTCCTGGGGCTTGGCTCCATGCCCGCCCGGGCCGCGGATTAGTATGCTGAATTCATCGGTATAGGCAGAGATCAGCCCCGGCTGCACAACAATCTCCCCCAATTCGTAAAGGCGGTCGATATGCCCGGCAAAGATCATGGAGGCGCCGTCGATGGCGCCCTCGTCGATCATCTCCTGCGCGCCGCCGTCACCTTCTTCCGCGGGCTGGAAGATGAGACTCACCCGGCCGGGAAGTTCGCCCTCTTTTTCCTTCAAAAGCGCGGCCGCGCCGAGCAGCATGGCCACATGGCCGTCATGGCCGCAGGCATGCATCACCCCCGGGTTGAGCGAACGGTAGGGGAAGGTGTTGAGCTCTTGGATGGGCAGGGCATCCATGTCGGCCCGGATGGCTACGGTGGGCCCGGGCAGTGTTCCCCGGAGCAAGCCAACGACACCGGTGCCGGCCACCCCAGTTTTAACTTCCAGCCCGAGTGAACTGAGCTTGCTGGCTATCAGCTTGGCCGTTTCCAGCTCTCGGTTTCCGAGCTCAGGATTCATGTGCAGGAAACGCCGGATTTTAATCATCTCGGCCCGGTTCTTTTCTATTTCCAGGTCTATGGCCTGGGCCAGTTTTGGGTCCAGGACAGACTGGCCCGCAACCGGTCCAGGCTGCAGGCAGATGAATATCAGCAGCCCGCAGGAGATAAATTTTACCATCCGGCTAATCATCGACAGAGCCCCCTCTATGGTTAAAAAACTGGTCGTAAAAAGTTCAGGCTTATTTTTCAGTATCCAGGTCTTCGGGGAATTCAGGTTCCTTTCTGACGTATTCGCCTTTCTTCTTTTCGATGAACTCCTTGATAGCTTCAATGCCTTCTCCGGCTTTTTCCTTGGCTATCTTGGCTCCCTTTTCGGCCTCCCGGGCCACTTTCTGGTAACCCTCGACCGCCAGCTGCTGGCCCTTTTTAGCCTGCTCTTTTATTTTCTGCCTGGTTTCCTTGCCGCTGGCCGGAGCGAACAGAATTCCCAGGATGAAACCGGTGGCGGCGCCGGCCATGAAGGTCAAAAGGTAGTCGACAAAAGAGGAGCCTTTGTTGTTATCTGACATTTTTCCTCTCCTTTCTTTTTTTCATTAGCTGCCAACCGAAGCGCAGCAGCGGAAAAAGTACCGGCCAGTACTTGGAAGCCGGCCTGACCAGTCTGGTGGTCATGAACAGCGACAGCTCTGACAGCCCGGAAATGGTCTTCTTGGTGGAATCAATGATGGCCCCGGCTTCGTCCAGGCGACGGTCGAGCTTGTCTTCAATTCTTTCCAGCTTGTGCAGTGCGAGCTGCAGTTCCTGGAAGGATTTTTCCGCTTCCCTGGCGGTTCGCCTGAGCTGGGCCAGAAAAAGGACCAGGAAAACCGTCAGAACGGCCGCGGCCACCGTCAGAATCAGGAAAAGCACCTGGTTGAAAGTCAGCAGCATGATATCTTTACATTAAGTCAAAAGACCCAGGATTGTCAATCTTAAAGAATAAAGCCGGCTTCAGCCCGACCGCCGGCGGTTCAGCAGATAGATGAAAAACGGAGCGCCAAACGCGGCCGTCACCACCCCGACCGGAAGCTCCGAAGGGGAATAAACAGTTCGGGCTATCAGGTCAGAGAGAAGAAGAAACACCCCCCCCGCCAGAGCGGCGTGAATAAAAAGACGGCGGTGATCAGGCCCGATTATCAGCCGGACGGCGTGGGGAACGATTAAACCGACAAACCCAATGATTCCGGCCACCGACACCGAAAACGAAGCCAGCAGGGTGGCCAGTAGCAGGAAAATTTTTCTGACGGTTTTAACCGGCGAACCCAGCGACCTGGCCGTCTCCTCGCCCAGGCTCAGCAGGTTCATATCACGGGCAAGGCGCTGCGCCAGAAACAGTCCCGGAAGCACAGCCGCCAGCAGCAGCCAGACCTGTCGCCACTCGGCCAGGGAAAAACTGCCCAGCAGCCAGAACACAGCCTGTTCGTAAGCGTCGGCCCGGCGGAAAAGAAGAAACGAAGTCAGGGCCGAGGCCAGGGCTCCGGCCGCAATTCCGGTCAGGAGGAGTGATTCACCTGTCTGATAACGCCGCCTTTCTGAAATAAGATAGACCGTGCCGACCAGCATCAGGCTGGTCAGGAAAGCCAGCAGGCTCTGAGCCGAAAGCCCGGCCAGGTTGACGGCCAGCCCGAGCTGCAGGCTGAGTACCGCCCCCAGGGAAGCCCCGGAAGAGGCTCCGAGGATAAAGGGGTCAGCCAGCGGGTTGCGAAAGTATCCCTGGAGAATGGCTCCAGCCAGGGCCAGAGCAGCCCCCACCAGGTAGGCCAGCACAGCTCGGGGCAGGCGCAGGTTCAGGATGATACCGTAGAATTCTCCCTGGCCGGCAAAGATTGAGCGAAATAGTTCGCCCCAGGAAGTCTGGACCGGGCCGAGTTTGAGCGACAGGCAAAATCCTGACAGGCTCAGAACCAGCAAAGCCAGGAGAAAAAGCCGTTGTCGTCGTTTCTGGCTCATTTTTCACTAACCCGCAATTCAGGATAGAGGGTTTTCACCAGTTCCCGGTAGGCCTGGACCAGCCGCGGTGAGAACCGGCTGAACTGGTCTTCCTGCAGAAAAAAGAAGCTCCCCCGGGCCACGGCCTGGATTTTCTCAAAAGCCGGCTGGCTCTTAAACCAGGTCCGGGCCCGGTCAAAATCCTGCCGGCTGCGGCAGAGGATGAGAATCATTTCAGGGTTGTCCTGGATGAGTTTTTCGCGGCTGTAGACGAGCCAGTTGCCCTTGAGCCGACTGGTGGCATTCTCAACCCGGGCTCTTTCCAGCAGGTGGTTGAGGTAGCTATCGCCGCCGCAGGTCCAGAGTCCCGACCCCTGTCCGAAGAGAGTCAGAAAAACCTTTTTTCCCGGCCGGTCCTGAGGCAGGCCTGTTTCTATACTTTGAACCTGTCGCTTGAGGTCAGAAACCAGGCCGGCCGCCTGTTCCTGGCGACAGGTGAGCTGGCCGATTCTTAAAATCAGGTTGAACAGGTCGTCAAAAGTTCGGCCGGTATCAAAAACATAGACCGGGAGCCGGTCACGGTATAACCGGTCCACCACTCTCCTGGGGTTGCCGCGGAAACCCAGCACCAGTTCCGGGTCGAGGCTGCGAATCTTTTCCAGGTTCAGGTCCACCAGGCCGCCCACCACTTCCTTGTTCCTGGCTTCTTCCGGGTAGTCGCAGTATCTGGTGACTCCGATTATTTCCTGGTTTAGACCGAGGGCGAATAGAATCTCGGTCAGGTTGGGGGCCAGAGAAATTATCCGCCGGGGACTGGAAACCAGGCGTACCCGGTGCCCCAGGTCATCCCGGAATTCCCGGGTCTGAGAATTCAGGGCCGGAGTAGCCAGTAAAATTATAAAAAGGGCGATACCCAAAAGGCTGAAGAGCCCGGTCGTAGAAACAGCCCCAGAAGCTAAACTCAAGCCGGGAGCTGATGAACTCTTCCAGTTCTTCAACATATTACCAGCAAGCCCGACCGGCCTTTTTAGCTCGGCCGATTCTTTTCTAAGAAAAATTGTTTCCGAAATTTCTAGGGTCCCCATTTCTTAATCTCTGGACTCACTGGTCGGAGCCGGAGGATTCTCTTTTTCCATCCCAGGCCCCGGACCCTGGTGCAGAAGAGAAATTTCCGGAAGACCGGTGGAGCGGTTTAACCTGAGTTCTACCTCAACGCCAAAAATCTGCCGGATGAGCTCTTCCTTGAGCAATTCCAGGGGCCGGCCGCGTGCGGCCGCCCGACCTTCCTTTAAAAACACCAGGTCTGAGCAATAGGCTACGGCCAGGTTCAAGTTGTGCTCAGCCACCAGAATGGCCTTGCTTTTTTCTTTTTGCAGTTTTTTCAGCAGCTGGTAAACCTGTAACTGGTAATTGAGGTCCAGGTGAGAGCTGGGCTCGTCCAGGAGCAGCACCGGGGTATCCTGAGCCAGGGCTCTGGCTATCAGGACCCGCTGCCGCTCGCCTCCGCTGAGTTCGTTGAGCCTCTTATCTTTAAGCTCATAGACTCCGGTGAGACGCATGGCTTCTGTCACCGGGTCCTGCTCCCCGGACGACCGGCCGCGAGGGTAACTCGACTGGCGGTAGTAGCGGGCCATGGCCACCGTTTGTTCCACGGTGAATTCGAAGACCGGTTCAAAGACCTGGGGGACGTAGGCCAGCCAGGCGGCTATTTCCCTGGCCTTGAGCCGGGTCAGGTCCTGGCCGTTTACCAGGACCCGGCCCCTGACCATTGGAATCAATCTCTGGATGGCTTTGATCAGGGTGCTCTTGCCGGAGCCGTTGGGCCCGCAAACAGCCAAAAATTGGCCCGGTTCCAGGCCCAGAGAAATACCGGAAATGACGGGTCGGGTATCATAACCGGCTTCCAGGTTTTCAACTGTCAGAAGTTTCATCAAAGTTCAGGCCTTTTCCGCGGGTCAGGCAGCTAATATTATAGATTTATTTGCCTGGATAAGCTATTTGGAAAGCCGGCTCGCCTGAGCCGGCA